>CAKMKH010000083.1 GCA_927441705.1 uncultured Acholeplasmataceae bacterium
GCCGAATGACTAGATCCTAATGAAATACTTTCAATAATCTCTTCTGCTTCTAAACTAAAATTGCTTGTGATTTCTGTTGGTGTAGTTCTTTGGGTATTTGTACCATCGCCAAGTTGACCATAACTATTAGCTCCCCAAGTAAATAAGCGTCCTGTTGAAGTTAAAACTGCTGAGTGTAAATCTCCTAAACTAATACTCTTAATCAATTCACCGGTTTCTAAAGTAAATTCATGAGTAATTTCTATTGGCGTGTTTATTTGTGTAGTTGTTCCATCTCCTAATTGGCCATAGAAATTCCATCCCCAAGTAAACATGCGTCCTGCTGAAGTTAAGGCTGCTGAATGATTAGTTCCTAATGAGGTACTTATCATCTTTTCATCTGGTAATAAATTAAATTGGCTAGTAATTTCTGTTGGACTTAATCGATCATTTATTGTTCCATCTCCAAGTTGACCATAAATGTTCCATCCCCAAGTAAACATGCGTCCATTTGAAGTGATTGCAGATGAATGTGCATAGCCTAATGATACATCAATAATAAATTCATCAATCGCTAAATTAAATTGGTTTGTGATATCGGTTGGTGCATTCTTTTGTGTTGTTGTTGAGTCCCCAAGTTGACCATAACCGTTAGCTCCCCATGTAAAGATGCGTCCTAGTGAAGTTAAAGCTGCCGAATGATTAGCTCCTAATGAAATGCTTACAATTGTTTCCCCTTCATATAAAACAAATTGATTTGTAATATCTACTGGTGCAAATTTGTTTGTTATTGTTGAATCTCCTAGTTGACCATAAACATTCCATCCCCATGTAAATACACGTCCTGATGATGTTAAGGCAGACGAGTGTAAATCTCCTAGACTTACACTTTCTATAACTTCATTTGGATATAAAGTGATTAATGCTAATGGATCATAATTTGTATATATATAATAATTAATATCATATTGATTAATTTCCCACCTTGCATAAAGATTAATATCTGTTGCTGGCATGGTGTTAAAATCATATAAATCCGTCAATTCTATATCTGTATACCAACCGATAAAATCATAACCTTCATTAACAGGTAGATATTCTGGGGTTGTTAATCCATAATCATAGACTTCAATTGCTGATAAATATGGGACTTGTTTTTCAACTTCTATTGGTACTGATTTATTGCTTATTGTACCATCACCTAGTTGACCAAACTCATTATATCCCCATATAAATACTTTTCCATTAGTCGTTATGATAGATGAATGATTAGCTCCAAGTTCAACTTCAAGAATCGATTCTCCCATTACTAAATTGAATTGGTTAGTCAAATTAAAAGGAATCACTTTATTAGTCGTTGTAGAATCTCCTAATTGACCATATATATTGTTGCCCCAAATAAACATGCGGTTATTAGATGTTAAAACAGATGAATGATTAGCTCCTAAAGAAACATTTAATATGACTTCATCATTTTCCAAAATAAATTGATTCTTAATATCTGTTGGCATAGCTCTATGTGTTGTTGTGCCATCACCGAGTTGACCATATGTATTATTTCCCCAAGTAAACAGTCGACCAATTGAAGTTAATGCTGCTGAATGCAGGTCACCTAAGAAAACATTTTGGATAATTTCACCACTTAATAAATTAAATTGAGATGTAATTTCTGTTGGACGAGATTTAGATAGTGTAGTTCCATCTCCTAATCTTCCAAAACTGTTATCTCCCCATGTGAAGATACGACCAGTTGAAGTTAAAGCTGCTGAATGATTTCTTCCTAATGAAAGACTTGAAATCATTTCTCCAATGACTAAATCAAATTCACTTGTAATTTCTATTGGTGTTAAACTTTCAGTTTGTGTACCATTACCGAGTTGACCAAAAGTATTGTCTCCCCATGTAAAAATACGTCCGGTTGAAGTCAATATAGCTGTGTGATTTCTTCCTAATGAAATGTTTGTAATGACTTCATTTGGTTCTAAATCAACAAAAGCTGTAATATCTACAGGTATGTTCGAATTTATTATTGTTTGATTACCTAGTTGTCCAAAATCATTTATACCCCAAGTGAAGATGCGTCCATTCGATGTTAAAACTGCTGAATGATTATCTCCTAAAGTTATACTTGTAATTCTCTCATCTTCTTCTAAGTTAAATTGAGTTGTAATATCAACTGGAACTAACTTGTCAACAATTGTTTGATCTCCTAATTGCCCAAAACTATTATCTCCCCAGGTATAAATCCGACCTAGTGAAGTTAATGCAGCTGAATGATTGCTTCCTAATGAAACATTTAAAATACTTTCGTCCGGATATAGAATCATCAATGCTAGTGGATCGTAATCTTCATAGATATAATAATTTAATTCATAGGAGTTGATTATCCATTTCGCATATAAAGTGACTTCTCCAACTGATTCATCTGGAATAAATGTGACTTGTTCACCTATAAAATCAGTATTATCATACCACCCTAAAAATGAATATCCTTCTTTAGTTGGATCGTTTAACAAAATATCTTGATCTAATTCTATATATACAGGAGGATTATCTATATTATTAATGCCACCATTAAGATGATAATTAATTGGATAAGCCACATGCCATTTAGCATAAAGTGTTGTATTAAAAGTTGGGAAAGTATCTGATTCATATGCTTGTGTTAATGCTTCATCATAATACCATCCACCAAACTTATACCCAGCATAAACAGGTTCTATAAGTTCATTACCAGAATAGTTTGCAATTAGACTATCATCATCACCATTATTATAGACAAATGCTACGATATTTAATTTAGGTTCCCATTTTGCATAAAGAGTTATATCTTTTGAACCCATAGATGTTAATGAGTATTCTTCAGTTAAATCTGAGTCAGAATACCATCCATCAAAATTATAACCTTGTCTAACAGGAGCTTCAGGTTGTGCTAAAACAGTTCCAAAATCGGCTGTAATGTCATCAACTTCTGATCCACCATTTTCTTCAAATGTTATTGTGTATGCATTAATTTCCCACTTAGCATATAAATTTAAGTCACCAGTTGATCCCTTAGAAATAATTGTAACTATTTCTCCTGTGAATTCTTGGTTATCATACCAACCTAGGAACGTATAGCCTTCTTTACTTATATTTTCAAAATGAATCTCTTCACTCTCAATTGTATATTGATCTGGATTAAGATTACTATTGGTTCCTCCATCAAGTTGGTATGTTATCGTATAGATTTTTGTTTCCCAATAACCAATTAGCGTGATATTTTCTTCTGTCATTGTATCAAAAATATATAGTCTTGACATATCGATACTTGTATACCACCCACTAAATTGATAGCCTTCCTTTGTTGGAAGATATTCTATAAGTGATGATCCATAATCATAAGTTTCAGTTAATCTTAAACTTGGATATTTTGTTTGTACTTCAATTGGTATATGACTATCATCTGTTGTTTTATTCCCAAGTTGACTATTTAGATTCTTGCCCCATGTAAATACACGGTTTGTTGATGTTAATATAGAAGAATGATTTGATCCCAGCGAAATACTTTCAATGATTTCTTCTTCATCAAAATTAAACTTTAAGGTAATATCGGTTGGTAATATTTTTTGTGTGGTTGATTCATCACCGAGTTGTCCAGAAGTATTATTTCCCCATGTAAACACACGTCCCAATGAGGTAATCGCGGATGTATGAAGATTTCCTAAAGAAACGTATTTAACATACTCTCCTTCATTTAATTCAAATTTTATAGTAATATCAGTAGGTCTATTTCTATTTGCTGTTGTGCCATCTCCAAGTTGTCCATAATTGTTTAAGCCCCATGTTAAAACACGGTTTAACGAGGTAACCGCAGATGAATGGTTTTGGCCTAATAAAATATATTTAATAGTTTCCTCATCGCTTAAATTAAATCTTGATGTAATGTCAGTAGGTCTATTTTTATTTGATAAGGTTGTATCTCCTAGTTGGCCATATGTATTCCAACCCCACGTAAATACGCGTCCTAATGAGGTTAGAGCAGCTGAATGACTACCACCTAAGGAAATGCTCTTTATAGTTTCTGATGCTCCTAAGCTAAATTTAGAAGTGATGTTGGTAGGTCTAGTTCTGTTTGTTGATGTCCCATCTCCTAGTTGATAATAGTTGTTACGCCCCCATGTAAACATGCGACCCGTCGAACTTAGAGCTGATGAGAAATCTCCATTTAATGAAATGCTAATGATGGTTTCATCTAAACTTAAGCTAAACAATGGTGTGATATCTTTTGGTATAGATTTGTCAACTATCGTATTGTCTCCTAATTGACCATAAGTATTAGACCCCCATGTGAAAACTCTACCTAATGATGTTAAGGCTGCAGAATGTGAATGTCCTAATGAAACACTAATAATTGTCTCATCTAGAGCTAGATTAAAGTTGTTTGTAATATCAAATGGAACAGATTTGTCAATGATTGAATCATCACCAAGTTGTCCTTCATCGTTTTTCCCCCACATCAGTATACGACCTAAAGATGTTATAGCAGCTGAATGATCTCCACCCATGAAAATGTTGATGATAGATTCACCTGGAAATAACGTGATTGCTGTTAGTGGATTATAATTTTCATCAATATAATAATAAATATCGTACTGATTAACTTCCCATTTGGCATGTAGCACTAAATCTTCGGAAGTCCCTAAAACAAAATACTGGATTTTTTCACCAGAAAAATCTGAATCACGATACCAACCTTCAAATGTATGTCCTTCTTTTCTTGGTGATCCATAAATAAAATTTTCAGTATTAACGGTAAATGATGATATATTTTCTTCGCTGTTTATACCACCATCGAGATGATATGTGATTGTATAAGTTGCTATTTGCCATTTTGCATAAAGTGTAATGTTTTCAGCTGGCATGGTTGTGAACGTATATTTCTCAGTCAATGCTTCATCTAGATACCAGCCTTCAATACTATGTCCATTTTTTATAGTTTCAGGTTCTATAAGTTCAGAGCTATAATCGTATATTGCATCTTGAACTATTGAACCGCCATTAGTATGATAAGTTATTGTATATTGATTAATTGTATAAAGAGCTTCTATGAATAAATCTGATGCTGGCATGGTTGTGAACTCAATTTCATTCCATCCTGTAAATGTATATCCAGCTCTTTGTGGACTTTCAGGGAATTCAATATTTAAAGTTTCATTATACTCATAATTTATAGATTTAATGATTGAATCATCATAATCGATAAAATTTATAGTATAAGTATTAATTCTCCATTTTGCATAAAGAGTTATATCTTGTGATGGCATGGATGTGAATTGATATACTGATGTGTATTCTAAATCACTATACCATCCATCAAACGTATATCCCTCTTTAACAGGGTTATTCGGTTTTTCAATTGTAGCACCAAAATCTTCAATCATTGCATTAACAAGAGTCCCACCTTGTGAATCAAAAGTGATTGTATATTGATTAACTTTATATTGAGCAGTGATTGTCACATTTGAAGCTGGCATGTGTAGAGGAATTTCTTGATCCCAACCACTAAAGGTATATCCTTCTTTTGTTGGAGAAGGGATTGAAATAGTACTTAAATCAGATCCATATTGATACTGTTCTGTCTGAAGAACAAAATTATTTTCATCTACAAATAGCAAAGTATAGGTGTTGATGTTCCACATTGCATATAAAGTAATATCTATTGGTTCTAATAACTCTAGATTAAATGCAGTAGAAAAATCCTCATCAATATACCAACCTCCAAAAGTATATCCCTCTTTTGTTGGGTCTAGTAATGATACGTTGGTATCCATATTAAAAATAGTTGGATTGTTAATGTTATTTATGCCCCCATTAAGGACATAAGTTATCGAATAATCTATAGGTATCCATTTCGCATATATAATTAAATCGGAGTTGTTTTGTACCTCTTGTTCTGAAATAGCATCTACAGAAAACGATTGCTCAAAGACTTCATCATCAAAATACCAACCATCAAACAAGTATGCATTTTTTGTTGGGTTTTCTGGCATATCAATCGTAGAGGTTTCATCGTATGTTATGCTAGCAATATCTGTTCCGCCATTAGAATCAAAAATAATATCAACTTTTATTGGAGTTTGTTTACATGATACTAAAACGATAATTCCAAAAATCATTAAAAATGATAAGAAAAATCTTTTAACCCTATTCATAAGCCCCTCCAGAATCAACGTTTTTTTTTATTATATCATAATATATCATGAAAATATCATTGCCAACAGCATTTTCAGCCTACTATCCTATAGAAATATCATTAAATAAATCATGGGGTTTTTGTTAAAAATTATCCTTGATGAAGGATGTTTATTCAATTAATGACTGTAAAACAAGCAGGCCTTCACCCATATAATCCTTTCGTCTACAAAAAGATGGTATAAGAATGAATTTTATCTATTGAAGTTCGTTATTAAAAACTTATTAGAAATCTTGACATTTATTATAGAAATTTAACAAGAATAACGTATAACTCACTTCATCAATCATGTTTTTTATCATTGTTTATCTTAATTAATGTTAAAATAATATCCCCATCTCATAAAAGAAATGGGGATTTATTTATCTTCTTTTGTCAATAAAAGTATAGTTACTTAAAAACCATTGATTAATTGAATACTCCAAATGCAAGCAACAATGTTAAAACTACATAAACAATAATGACTACTTTTAGTAAAGTGATTTTGGTTTTAAATTTCGAAAAGAATAATAGAAATATAATGATTCCAACTTCTAAATATATAACCAAATCAGCTAAAGTTCTAAAGATACTTTCTAAAAAGTTTAAAAAATCAACACCTGATATCAGTCCAGCTAATCCACTTAATATCATTGATAGTGCAATAGATGATAAGATGACATAAGAAATTAATTTTGGAAGCATATCTTTTTTTATATAAGCAAAAACTACAATTACTAAAATTGATAAGGCAATAATGATTCGAGTAAGTTCTATAAGCATTTTTTTCTCCTTTCTTGATAAGGATTATATTCATGAATAAGAAAATGTTTTCATTTCTTACTTGAGTGTATTTAGGTATCTGAATAATTACATTAAATAAATATCATATGTGACACTCATAGTATACATCACAATAGTCATATAACATATTTTATTTGATGTTTTGTTCATTCAATAAATATAGATGATACATATCTATTAATGATTTATTTCTAAAGGTGTATAATAATACTAATAAAGATAGAAAGTAGGTATCACAAATATGAAATTTGCTAAAATACTAGCTTGGATAGGTTTACTTGCAATGACTATAGCTTTATTAAATGGATTTATTAACGGCAGCTTTTTTGAAGATGGACAAGTTATCATAAATAATCCTTGGGGCATAGTTTCTCTAGTAGATCTTTATGTAGGTTTTCTTCTTCTAGCGATGTGGATTGCCTTTAGAGAAAAAACATTAGTATCATCTATTTTGTGGATTATTTCACTTATGATTTTAGGCTTTTTTATTGGCAGTCTATACGTTTTGATTTCTTTATATAAGAGTGAAAATGATTGGTTATTATTTTTCTTGGGTTCAAAGAAAGAAAACCTATTAAAAAATCAAATTAGGAATAGATTATGAAAAGACTAGCTAAAGAAATATATCAAGAATTAATCTTAGTGCTCAAAGGAAAAACACTAGATACACTATTGCCTCCGATTGTTTTTATACTATCGTTAAATTGGTTTGACTTGAGTATTGCAATTATTATTTCACTTTCACTATCTGTTTTACTATGGCTATATAGAGCACTTAAACACGACAATCAAAAATATGCCATCTTTGGGTTGCTAGCGGTTTCTATAGCTTCAATTTTTGCATTATTAAATAATAACCCAAGTACTTATTTTATACCAGATATACTCGGTAGTGGGTTAACTTTTATCATTGCATTATTATCTCTAATTTTTAACAAACCACTTGCTGCATATGTAAGTCATTTTACTAGAGGTTGGCCTCTTGAATGGTTTTGGAGAAAAGATGTTATACCAGCATATAAAGAAGTGACTTGGCTATGGTTATTCTATTTTATGCTTAGAACAGTTGTTGAAACAGTTCTTTTTCTAAGTAACTCAATTGATCAACTCGTCTGGTTTAATACTTTTATCGGATTTCCTTTACTTATATTTGTACTTACTGTTAGTTATATTTATGGTATATGGAGATTGCGTAAATTAAATGGTCCTGGTGTAGATGAATTTATTGAGAATAAAGAACCACCTTATAAAGGTCAGACAAGAGGTTTTTAAAAGGAGTTTATGATGAAAGTATTTATAGGAAAATATCAAAAATATTTTAATATCTATACATCTGGAGGTTCATTTCTCATATTTTTAATCTTCGTTTTCTTTGTGCTCCCTGCAGAGTCAACAAAGAGCTTAGCTTTAGGTCTTGAGATGAGTCCTGATACTTCTATTTTTTATACAGCTTCCAAACTCTACGATATAGCACTTAGCTATGGCATTGAAGGTAGAAGTTTTTATATTCACCAACGTTTTACTTTTGATCTTATATGGCCAATCGCATATGGAACATTTTTATTTGTGACTAGTGTCTACTTTTTTAAAAAAATAAACTTATCTAAACCCTTTCATAAGTTATTATGGTTACCTATTATAGCAGTTATTTTTGATTACCTAGAAAATATGATGACCGCATTGGTTATGTTTAGGTTTCCAGAATAAACATTTTTAATTGATATGTTAGCTGGTGTTATGACATTATTTAAATGGATTACATTGTCTTTAGCTTTTATATTATTAATCATTTGGATAAGCATTTATTTATATAGTAAAGTAGTAAAAAGAAAAAGCCGAAACTATAATTAGTTTTGGCTTTTTTGATTTGATAATTATAATCTTATTGTTCTTTTGTTTTTTTAGATTTTTTCTTTGATTTATACTTCTTTCTAAAATAATAAATTCCGTATCCAACTGGAACAAATATGAGCATAAAGGGGATTAAATAGCTTAAAGCGATGGCCAAACTGTCTAAAGCAGTGATTACAGCTTTAAATCCATCGA
Source organism: uncultured Acholeplasmataceae bacterium (assembly GCA_927441705.1). Classification (GTDB taxonomy): domain Bacteria; phylum Bacillota_I; class Bacilli_A; order Acholeplasmatales; family Acholeplasmataceae; genus Mariniplasma. The sequence goes on from CAKMKH010000083.1 coordinate 9,044, forward strand.
CAAAACCGTTAGCTAGTCTATTAAAGAATGGTGAACGGGTAATAACTTGACTACCATAAAATGTAATATTGACCTCACTATATTCAATAAGACTATCGAAGAGATTTAATTCTCCTTCAAGATTCATCAATTCCACCTCAAGGTCAGAAAGCTGTTGATTGATCACAATCATATCTGAGAGTGTAGCATCTTCATATAATGCTTGAAGTCTAGTAATTTGTAAATTTAATGAGTTGATTCTATTTGTTTTATCTTGATATTGAAGTGAAATATCTTTGCCCACTTTACTAAAACTTCTTACTTGAAAATTAGTTTTTAGTTCATCCGTAAATTCATCAAGACGCTCTGTTTTAATTCTAATTTTAAAACTAGCATAAGACGAACCAATATCTTCCATATCAAACCACTCATCGTCATTGATGAGATTTTTTAATTGGGAAACACTTTGATTCAAATCATTAACATCAAAAGTACTTTCAACTGTATAGATGATTTTTCTTTCTGGAACATCGTATGCAGTCAAGATAGTCTGTTCGCTATCTTCTGGCACTTCACTAGCATATTCATTATCTGCACTACAAGCCGATAGCAAAAGCAAAAATGTAAAAACAATTGTTAGGAATAATCTTTTTTTCATATGTCACCTCTAGATAAACTACTTTATAAATATTATAACACTATAATTGATTTTTCTAATATTCAGTATCAAAATCTAAAAATTCAATAATTTTACTTACAACTATATTTTGTTGTTCTAGCGTTGTAATATCAGCTTTTCCGTCACCTTTTTGAGGTCCATACCAGCCAAATTGAGCATGATTACCACCTGTAATTTCAAAAGTGGTGTTTTGCTCATTGACATACATGAGGCTATCATCAAATTTATCCTGATCCATAAGCATGTCGTGTTCTGCAGTAATGAACAAAGATTCTTGACTTGTAATATCTTTTATTGGATAACTTCCGAGCATGATGATTTTTGATATAGCTTCGTTTTTGGACGCAACCATACTTGCTACAACTCCACCTAAAGAATGACCTATTATAATATTTTCTAAATTGGGATCAATATATTTTTTTGATGCATTAGGTGTTAAGATTGCAAGATTAAAAAGAGCTTTTACAATAGTTACGTTATATCCTTGTTCTGCTAATTTAGCAGCTAGGTATTCATAACTTTTAGGAGAAACTAATCCTCCTGGTATAAATATAATGTTTGCTTTCGGATCTAAAACATCATATTTGATATATGTGTTTGTCTCCAATCTATTTATATTGTTAAAATCAATTGCATCGATTGCTTGATCCATTTCAGGCAATGCTTTATAAGAGGTGCTTGAATAAATTGCAAGTCCTGCAATAATTAGTATAAATATTGATACTATACCTATTATTATTCTTTTTAAATGCTTGACTATTATTGATTTCTTCTTCATTTTTTACCTTCCAAATCATAGACAAGTCAAATTCATTTTCTTTACTCTATGATATTAATTTGACTTCTTCCCATTGATCTACATCAATCTCACTGTTTTGTTCATCTTTTAAAGTTCGATCAAAAAAGCTAGTTATCATACTTTTTAGTATCAAATTTAAATATCCACTATCAATAGTCCCGCTAAACCCGATATATTTAGTAAGTGGTGAATACATATAAACCATCGTGAAATCATAATGTGTTGTCCCATCTATTTGGTATAGCAAAGTAGGATAAGTGCTATTATCAATTAGAGCATTAAGTGTTATATTGTTATATCCAGTCTCCCAAGTTTCACTTCTTATAAATAAAGATGGTATCATCAGTCCTACATCTATTTTAGTTTCCTTAATCGGTTCAACCCAAGCATCTAAGCCTATTATAGCATCAATTCTTTCATCATCTAAAGCGACAGCTACATCTGCTCCTCCACCTGTAGAATGGCCTAATAATCCAATTTTTGTTAAATCAAGTCTATTAGAAAATCTTGAATTTATCATATTACTGTTTAATTCTTCTAAATAGTTTATGGTTGTTGTTATATCAGCAGCGTAAGTGTAGACGAGCTGATTCGCATACTCTAAGAAATCAGGTGTTGTTTGTCTATCTGGTAAGGCATCTTCATTTACATATGCAACATCATTACTATCAAATACAGTTGCTACCGAACCATAGGTATGATCAATACCTATAACAAAATATCCAATACTAGCTAATTCTTCAGCAAAATCCGTGTGAAGATTTCTAAATCCTCTCCATCCATGAGACATGATGACTACTGGATAAGTGTCTAGTCTATCACTAAGAGGTGCTTTGTGATAAGAATTTGACAAAATATTTGTTGTATGGTCAAGCACAAAGAAAGGTAGACCTATATCTTTGCTTAATCCTCTGGATACTAAGGTACCATCTTCTAGCCAAGTTGCTTGATTGTATCCTTCGATTGTGTCGGTTGGATACCATGCTTGAATCTTGATCTTTCTAATGTCATTTAAATCTTCAGTATAAAGTTCATTCCTAGAATCATCTTTTATAATATAAGACTCTGTTCCAACTAAATAATCTCCACTTGGTGTTGGAATGTTATACATTGGAAAAACTAATATTGATGAGATAAAAGTAATAATAAGTAATATTAATCCTAGTGTTATAAAACGCTTTAATATTCTTTTCACACTAATATTTATAATACTTTTTAGATAGATTATAATTCCTAGTGAAATATATATAAAATAGAATATATATAATTGCCACCTAATCTCCTCAAAAATTAAGTGTAAGAAAAAAATTAGAGTTATTACGCTCAGTAAGGTAAGCACATATTGTTTTTTAATTGTTTTTTTATTTAATATAATTCCGATCATCATAATCGTAAAAATATACATCATCAGCTCAAGTGTATTCAATTATTTTCTCCTTATGTTTAATCAATTATTGACAACATTATATCATGATTTAAATACTTATTTCCATTAAGGTGTAAGCACAAAAAATAGGTTTTATTATATTATAAAGAAAAAAGCCCCAAGTCTAAAAAGAAATGGGGCTATAGATTTAGTAATCCTATACGTATGCTTTCTAAATAATTTGCAGCATGCGATTGGAATCCGTTAACATTAATCGAGTAATCTCATGTTCTTAAATATAATTCTATACTAAAATCTAACCTTAAATCATAGTCATATGTTACATAATTACCAGGCTCAATAACTTTTACTTTGTCTGCAACATCATAGAAGACACCAGAAATCACAAAACTCATGTCGAGTATATCTAGAGATCTCAATTTTTTAAGTATTTGGCTTAAAAAAACTATAATAAGATAATTTTTAATTTTTGGTATCTTCTTGAATTATTTCTTTCACAAATATTTCTACCAAAGCTGCATCGAATTGTGAACCCGCACATCTATAAAGTTCTTCAACAGCGACATTTTGACTTAGTGCTTTTCTATAAGGTCTATCTGCTGTCATTGCCTCGAAAGCATCTGATATACAAATAATTCTTGAAAACAAAGGTATATCCTCGCCTTTTAGACCATTTGGATATCCATTACCATCCCATCTTTCATGATGTGTTAACGCATATTCAGCTAGTTTTGAATATTTATCTGCTGAGCGTAGGATATGATATCCGTTAATGGTGTGTTTTTTCATAATTACCCATACCATTTATTACCTTTGGCTATTGTTTCCCATAAATCTTTATAGAATTGATCATCGTGTTCTCCAGATTTTAGAATCCTTGGATTTTCACCAAGAACTTCTTCTTTACTATATCCAGTCATTTCAGTAAATGTTGGGTTCACATAAATGATATCCCCTTTTGCATCCGTTATGACTACAGCTTGAGATGAATAATCAATAGCTTGTGTAATGAATTGAAGTCTAGTTTCTTGTTCTTTTTGTTTTGTCATATTAATATGAGCACCAAGCATAATTTTGGGCTTATTATTTTTATATTCAACTACTTTTCCAATATCCTTAATCCAAATATACTTCCCATTTTTATGCATCATTCGAATTATATTTTCATATGCATATGTTTTTCCATCTATGACTTCTTTTAAAAGTTTCATAGAATCTTTTAAATCCTTAGGATGCGTTAGTTTTTTCCATGTATCAAGAGTTTGTTCTATCTCATCAAGACTATAGCCAAGTATATTTGCCCAAATATCATTAAATTTCACTTTATCATATTCTAAATCCCATTCCCATATGCCAATATCTATAGCTTCAGTTAAAGTATCCGTTCTATTTCTTTCAAAATCAAGTATTTCTTCTATTTCGATACGATTGATTGCAGTTATGAGTAGATTGGAATATTCATGCAAAATGAATTTTTCAAATTTTCTATATTTTCTTTTATGTCTTACCGAATCAAACCCAAGAAATCCATATAACTCATCTTCGATAATTAAAGGTATAGTAAGTAAGCTTTGAACGCCTTGTGGTTCTAATATTTGTCTTACTTGATTAAACTCGGGTAATTTCATGACATAAGGTATATACAAGTCTTCGCCTTTTTTATGCGCATTAACCCAATCAGGGATACCTTCGAGTGGTACATCTTGTAAGTTATCTATTTCTGCAGTAATGCTTTTTGCACAATACTCAAAAATATTTGATGTCGTATTTGATTTAAAATCATATTTGAAAATATAGGTTCGATCTACTTTGGCATAATCACCCAATACTTTTAAAGCCAAGTTCATATTTTTTTTAAAATTATCTTTACGAATACTGGCTAGAAGATTTGCTCCTGTAGACATGTTTTATAGAAGTTTTTTTTATTTGCTTTTACTTGTATTTTCTTCATAATCATTCTAACCTCCTAAAGTTTTAGTATTATACCACAAAATTTCTTACTTTTTTCTTACTCTTCTTTATAATATACTCATGGACCCTATATTGATAAAATATAAGTATCAAGATCTTTTGTCTCTTGCTGCGATGCAGGGAAAAGATGTTTATGAAAATGAATTCAATAGATTATCTAACCTCAAAGTTTATCGTCAAGATAAGCCCTCAATTCAGTCCATCTTTGCTACTTACTGGGATACTTTTAAACTTCATTTTTCTCACCTGCTTCGTCCAGCCATCATTGAAAATGTTGAAAAGATGATCAGGTGTCGCAATCTGAAATATGGCTATCTTTTCTTTGAGTGCCCTTCGTGCGATAACTATCATCTTCAAGGACTCTCGTGTCATTCAAGGTTTTGTCCCTCTTGCAATCAAACTTACAGACAACATCGAGCACTTGCTATTCAGTCCAAATTAATCGATTGTCCTCATCGTCATTTTGTTTTTTCGATTGCTAAAGAAATGAGAAAATTTTTTTGGATGTATCGCGGACTGTTTGATGTCTTATTTCAAACCGTCAACGAAGCACTTCATCTTTCTGTTAGAAAAACCAAGGATGATATCGAACTCGATCGAAGACTCGGTATCGTTTCGTTCTTGCACACCTATGGTAGGGATATGAAAACCAATCCCCATATCCACGCACTGGTTGCTGAAAGATTCATGGACAAAGACCAGAACCTTTCCACCCTGTCTTTCTTTCCTTTTGAAAGACTTCGGAAGTGCTGGCAGTATCTGCTGCTACAAAATGTTTCCAATTATTTGAGAACCCATGCTTCGCGTGAGGACTATAACGCGTTTAATCGTCTGAGAACTTTGTTAATCAAAAAATACAAACACGGCTTTTATACTCATGGCCCTCAGGTCAATAAAGAGCCTTCAATCAAAAAAATGAAACAGATTGCTGACTACATCGCACGTTATGCTTCTCATCCCGCTATTGCTGAATCAAGAATTGATGCCTTTGATCCTCTTTCCCATATGATCACTTGGCACTTTGACCCTCACGAAGATGACCATATTGCTAACGGAGATCTTAAACTCGGTAGACAAACCCTCACCGAACATGTTTTTAAGTTTATGATTAGACTGATTAAACATATGCCTGATAAAGGGTTCCATCTCATCCGTTATTATGGCTTCTATTCTAACAGAACGACGAAGAGATCTCCTTCTATCAAAAAACTTCTCAACGCTTCATCTATACACCATCTTAAACGGAAGATCAATTGGCGATATCTCCTTAAATCAACATACAGGTTTGATCCGATCCGTTGCCATTGCGGATCGTTCATGACGCTCAATCTCGATGACTCGTTTCTACCAAATTCTACGAAAGAAGGGTTGATTTCTGATGCCTAAATTCTTTACGACCTCTAAAGCGAATATGTCTTTTATTCAAAAACAAAATCTCTATGCTGAGTATAAATCTGCTGTTGAACAGGGTCTTGTTCCCGGTCCTCTTTCTTCATTCTCAGAGTTTATTTCCATTCCCAATTTCGATGTCATGGTCGATATGAAATGCTTGTCTTGTCACTTTGCTCTTAAAGTTAATTTTGCTATTTATGCTGAACACATGAAACTGGAGGATTCTCCTTTTCCTTTGGATACTTGCCCTCAGTGTGGTAAGTTACATTTCGTTCCTTTAGATGTTTATAACAAACTCATGATTTAGGTTATTTATGATAAATGTCAATACACTCACTTCTAAAAGTGAGCTTTTTGTCTATAGTGATTTTTAGATAAATAAATAGAATTTCCTATCGAAAGAAAAAAGAGCCTTTTGGCTCTTCAATAAATTATAAACTTTTTGCTGCAATCTCTGCTGCTTTAATCAAAGGATATGCAGCAGGAGATGCTGTTAACAGTGGTTGTGTTCCAATTTGTGAAACTAACAAATCATTAAATGTCATACCAGCTTGATTAATAAATTCAAAAACATTGATGAAATCACCTAAAACTTATATCAACATAAGTTGGTCTTTTTATACCCTTCTTAAGACTTCATATGGACTTCCTTTTTTGGGTTGTAATTTTGCTTATGTTCTCATAGATTTTACAAAGACAGGCGTTGACACCCTAAATTAAGAAAAATAAGATCAATTTTCGTTTTTTTGCTTGCTCAAATTAATGATTTATATCAGAAAATGCTATTAATTTTCAACACATTTAAGGCCTTTAAAACATAAAAAAGTCCCTATCTCTACATGAGATAAGGACACTGATAGCGATGGTGACCCGTATGAGTTCACACAACCATTCGTTTAATTCGGAATACGCAGTTATAAATAGCTATATATTCAAAGGGACTTTTGGTTAAGCTTTATACTTTATTTTTTTACCTAAAGCATTCATTGTTGTTTTTCAGAACTATTCAATTATACTGCTTTGTGAGGGAAAAGTGCATACTGCAAATAGATTTAATTTAAGGATTCCTTACAATTCGGAAACCGATGGGTTGGTAGGAGTTATAGTCAGGATTAGCCATCATCCAGTTGTTAGGATAGACGCCGCCGACTAGTAGGTAATTTGTAGAGTTGAAACAATCTCCACCACGAACGATCAATCTCAAGCCGTAAAATGTATCAGTCCATTCCCATATATTTCCACTCATATCATAAATACCCAAATGATTAGGTATCAATTGCCCAACAGCTTGGACCCTTGGTCCTGAGTTTGCGTTATACCATGCAACAGCTTGGGTTGCTATTTCATCGATTGGATCATACGCGGGTCCAGTTGCACCACTCGCATAATTGCCCGGTGTCCAATAGCGTCCACCAACAAAAATTGATCCATTTATTGATTCGGAGTCGTTTTTCCATCTTGCTGCCATCTCCCACTCCATGCTAGTTGGTAGTCTATAACCTTTGTTGATAGTCTGGATTGCCGCGTCAACAACACTTCCATTAGCATCTCTTGAATCTCTGATAATCTCGTCACTTGCTGTCCGGTAAACTGGATCAAGTCCAGTCATCTCAGACAATGCGTTGATCCATACAATCACATCTCGCCATGAGACTTTTGTGACGGGCTCTTTCTTCGCTTCTGTTGGTTCCGCTCCAATGATTCCGTAAGTGCCTTCCCTCCCAAGATTTTGAAAATAGTAACCGTTGGTTTCCGCCCAAACTCTTACTTCATACCACAATTCATAGGTGGTCTGGGTTGTTGCCATGAGGTATCCACCATCTACTTCAGCAGTTCCGCTATCATCTGTACCTGTTGGGATGGTGTAAGTAACACCTAAAGTTCCAACAGAGACTAAGGATATCTTTTCCGTAATGTTTGGAGTTCTAACCAAACGAAAACCATTGCGAGTTGTACCATAATCAGGATAGCTGTGCTGTTCGTCGCCGACTTGCAGTGTGTAAGCGTCATGGTAATATGAGCCCCCACGCATATAACGGTACGAGCCTGTTGAATAATTCCACTCCCATACATTCCCGCTCATGTCATATATACCTAAATGATTTGAACTCTTTTGTCCAACTGTATGGGTCTGTACTTCTGAGTTGTCGTACCTATACCATGCGACCGCTTGGGTTGCCACTAAGTTATTATAATCAGTAGTGGCTCCACTCGCATAATTACCCGGTGTCCAATAGCGTCCACCAACCAAGATTGATCCATTAATAGACTCAGTGTCATTTTTCCATCTAGCCGCCATCTCCCACTCCATGTATGTGGGCAATCTATAGCCATTGTTACTGGTCTGTACCGCTGCATCGACAATATTTCCATTGTCATATCTTGAATCTTTAATGATGACATCTTCTGTTGTTCTATATACTGGATCAAGTCCTGTCATTTCGGACAAGGCGTTGGTCCATACAATCACGTCTCGCCATGAAATGTATGTAACGGGTTCGTGCTTTCTTTCTGTTGGTACATCACCGATGATTCCGTCATAACCTTCCCTGCCAAGATTTTGAAATATATAGCCATTGGATTCTGCCCATATTCTTACTTCATACCAAAGTTCATAGGTTGTTTCATAAATTGCCATAAAGTATCCACCATCCACTTCGGCAGTTTCAGAGTCATCTACATACTTTGGAACGGTATATGTAGTACCAATAGTTCCAACAGAAACCATTGTTATTAAAATATCAACATCATCTAAGGTGTAGGTCGCTACTCTAATGACATCACTTGAAGGCATGTTTAATGGTAGTGATACCCACCCATCGAATGTGTAGCCTTCCTTATCTGGTGCTTCAGGTAGCTCATGTTCACTTAAATCAGCATCGTATTCGTATATTGTAATTTGAATAACCGTTGTTCCATCTTCCTCGTAGTAGATGAGGTTATATGTATTGATGTTATATTGAGCTGTTATTGTAATATTCTCAGTTATCGTGTTATATGGTAAATCCCATCCTTCAAAAGTATATCCTTCTCTTATCGGATCGCTAGGTGGTGTTGCTGAATTGCCATGATTAACAAGTTGAACATCAATTTGACTTCCATCATAGTCTTCAAATGTCACAGTATATTCTATAAAAATACCAAGATAATCCCAAACAACAGTGATATTATCGGGATTCCAACTTGCATGCCATCCAGCAGGTCTGCTTTCTGCTGCAACGTTTATCTTACTGAAGAATGAACCACTAAATGCATTTTGTCCTATATATTCAACACTTAGTGGAATCACTATTTCTAGTTTATTCAATACGTGTCCTGCAAACTCAAATGCTTCATAGCCTATCCAAGTAACTGTCTCAGGTAGACGAATTGTTTTTAAATAACCACACCAAGAAAAAGCAGATTTACCGATTATAGACAATTGAGATTCTATATCAAATAGCACAGTCTCTATTAATGAAGCAGAAAATGTATAATCTCTAATTTCTGTTACACCACTAGGAATAGTGATGGAAATGATTTGAAGATCTCCCCTGAATGCACCCATGCTGATGCTTGTTACAACATAACTACCAAAAGATGATGGTATAACAATATTGGTACCAAGATTAGTTGCTGATATTCCAATAAGATTTGCCTCATTGCTTGAAAAGGTCGCATATATAAAACTGCCATCATCAATTGTTTCTAAATAACCAAAGAATGTGGGTTTATTGTCTGGATTCCAATTTGAATGCCATGTTGTTGGAATAGTTGTTGCTTCTATGAAAATATTCAAATTGCGACAATTCATAAATGCATCTTCACCAATGTTAGTTACTGATATTGGTATATTAATTGCCTTTAATCCTGTTTTATAAAATGCTCTATCACCAATTGAAATCACACTATCTGGTAAAGTCATTAAATCAGTAAAGTAATATGTCTCATAAAATGCTTCGTTTCCGATATGTTGTAATTGACTGTTTGCTTCAAAAATAATTGACTCTAAGTAGTAAGTAAACGTAAATGCCTGATCACCAATACTCACAACTGTATGAGGAATTGTCACTGAGACAACATATTTCCATGAAAATACACCATCACCGATTGCAACTACGTTTGCACCTGATATCGTGCTTGGAATAACGATCACAGTATTTGTGCCATTATACTCTATTAGAGTCGCTTCATTACCTAAGATTACAAATACCATCTCATCTTGTGTTATAGTTCCTTGTTCAATCCATTTTGAATATAGTGTGATGTCTTCTATAGGCATTGTTGTAAAAGTATATTCATTAATTAATTCTACTTCCGTATACCAACCATCAAAAACATATCCATCTTTTGTTGGATCTTCAGGAAGTACAATTGTAGTTCCTGCGTTTTGAGTTATTGGACCTACTAGTGTACCACCCATGGTGTCAAATGATATAGTAGATTCACTGCCAATAACGTATCCCCAAACAACTGGGCTGTGAAAGTAATTCCAATCTTCGTGCCAACCAGCTGGCTGACTTTCGGTTTCTGCATAAATCGTTAGCTCATTACAAAATATAAACACCCCTTCGCCAATGCTTGTCACACTTGATGGAATTATGATGCTTTTTAAATTGGTGCAGTAAATAAATGCATCATCACCAATGCTTGTCACACTCGATGGAATCGTAATACTTATTAAACTGGTGCAAATGGCAAATGCACCATCCTCAATGCTTGTCACACTCGATGGAATCGTGATGCTTGTTATACTTGAGCATAAAAAGAACGCCCTATTGCCAATGGTTGTCACACTCGATGGAATGGTATAAATTTCATCAGTTTTTCCTGCTGGATATCTTATGAGTGTTAATTTAAGTTTATCGAATAGAACACCATCTTGCGAAGAATAGTTTAAATTCCCATCCTCTACAATGATGTCTGTCAAACTGCTGCAACCAGCGAATGCACCCTCGCCAATATTTGTCACACTAGATGGAATTGTGATGTTTGTTAAACTGGCGCAACCAGCGAATGCACCCTCGCCAATATTTGTCACACTAGATGGAATAAAGACACTTGTCAAACTGGCGCACTCAAAAAATACTTCATCTCCAATGCTTGTTACAGCTTTTCCTAAATAGCTTGAAGGAATAACTAGTGTTTTATTCAATCCTATATATCCTGTCACTTCATAGGTGTCATTATCAAGTAGATTAAAGGTGTAATCGGTTGGATCATCTTCAATAAGTACTGCACTCCATTTTGCATACACTGTAATGTCTTCTGCAGGCATCGTTGAGAATATATATGGAACAGACAGTGCTTCATCACTAAACCACCCTACAAACCTATAGCCTTCTTTTGTTGGATCTGCTGGTTCTAATACGGTTGTATCATAGTCTTGTGTTATAGGTTCAATAGCAATACCTCCATCATTTTCAAAACTAATAGTATATTCATTGATAGCCCACTTTGCATAAAGCTTTATGGTTGTTTGAGTGAGCAAATCTGTGATGGAAAATGATTGAGTCAAGGACTCATCTAAATACCAACCATCAAAAGTAAAGCCTTCTTTGGTAGATTCTGGTAAGTTGATACTTGTGCTAGATGTACTCACCCTTACATCTTCAACTTCAGTTCCGCCGTTTTCTTCAAAAGTGATTAATTTTTCACCTGTACTTGTACATGAATAGATAAAAAATGCAAGGAATAATACAGAAATCAAAATTAGAAAATTTCGCATAATATTTCCTCCTTTAAAACTTGTCGGATAGGTCAAAAAATAAGAAAACGCAACAAGAGAAATAATCTTGTTGCGTTGTAATTTAAATGTATAACTCCGCTTGTTTATTATACATCTAAATAAATAATTTTACAAATATGCTCATGATAGTAACAAAACAACTAAAACTTTTGTCTAAAAAAGTAACATTCATACTAAAGGCAACTCCATTTTAATTTCTATGAAAACCTATTGAATGAAGTGATAAATTAATATCAATACAGGAAAATGATTTTTAACCACCTATTCCTAATAGTGATATAATAAGTTATAATAAAGACTATAACACCTCTTTCGTTAAAAATACTACAAGATTAGATTTTTCAACTACGATAGCAATCCAAGCGTCGTATTTACTTGTGGAAGAGTAAGGAGAATGTTATGAAAGATTATTCAAAAGTTAAGTTTAAAGGACAATTTCGCCATTATCAACAAGATATATTAGACAACATAAAAACACATCTAGAAGACAAGAAAATCCATATTGTTGCTGCTCCAGGGAGCGGTAAGACGACACTGGGGATTGAATTGATTCGACAATTAAATAAACCAGCACTCATACTATCGCCATCATTGACAATTCGTAATCAGTGGGGTGATCGGTTT
>CAKMKH010000084.1 GCA_927441705.1 uncultured Acholeplasmataceae bacterium
ACCACAACACACACCACTTTCACTGAAACCCCCACCCCCGCAATAAACACTGACAACAACACAATTCCCCGACACCACGCTAGACCGATCTTTTAAAATGCTCATACAAAATTCAAAGAAACGAAAGCGTGAACGATGGACTCATGGTGGACGACGTTTTTGTGGGACCTGCTACCCGAAACTATTCAAGCGCTTACTTTGTTCAGGTTGTGGTAATTTCGCAAGATTGCCGGTGTTCAATGAAAGCGCCAAATGCCGTCAAACTTGACTTAGAGCGACGTGTAGAAAGTATGGGAATGAGTGATTTTATCTTTAGAATCGTAGTTCCTGAAGAAACAATTATAGAAAAGAAGGCTGACGGCAAAGAAAAAGAAAAAGTTAAACAACTAATATAAGACCAAATAATGATATTATAAACAATACCCATGCAAAAATTAGACCGTTATTGCCTTCTCCTAAAATAGGGAAATCATCTCTAATTTGTAATAAAGTATTACCACTGATAATCATTAATGCTAATGCAGCAGATATAGTAGCTAATATACCTAATAATAAATTCTCCCATTTATATTCTGTTGTTAGAACTTCAAGTAACTTACTTTTTTGTTCTTCATTTTTTTGTTTGATTGCCATATAAGCCTCCTATTTACTTTCCTTGTGTAGTGTATGCTTATTACATCTTGGACAAAATTTCTTGATTTCAATTCTCTCTTTTTGTGTTTGCTTATTTTTTGTCGATGTATAGTTTCTACTCAAGCATTCTGAACACACTAATATTATTTTTTCACGCATTAAAAAACCACTCCTTGTGGTCATTTATAGCAAGTGTATTTTAACACTTATAAATGACTTAGTCAACACTATTATTTATTATATCACATTTTTATATTTTTCTTTGATACGAAAAATAGCATTATATATTTTTTTTGGATCACAAGCCATATTTATCGATATTCGTTTTACTGCTTGTTTTTCAATAAAATAGGCTTGATAGATTTGTTTTTCAAAATCTGAACAATTTTTCACAAAATCTTGTGAATCATCTGACTCATGATAAGCAAAACATTCCATGAAGTTAGAATCTTCATATAAAAGATATTTAGGAAGTTTGCTAATGAGATGATAAAAATGTCTTTTTAAAATAAGTTCAAAATATCTTGTGAACGTTTTATTTTTAGATTCATCAAATGTTTGAACTGCTCTATATAATATAAGTATACCTTCTTGAAAAAAATCATCTTGCTCTTTTTGATCGATATGCATTAAATGTATGCATTTCCATATGAATTTTTGATACTTTTGGAAGAGGAAATCAAAAGCGACTGAATCTTTTTGTGTCCTAATTAAATACACAAGTTCAAAGTCGTTCATGATTTTATATATCATATTTATAACATCTTATACATCATGAGTGCTGCAGCAACACTCACATTTAATGAGTTTATTTTTCCATACATTGGAATTTTAACGAGTAAATCACAATTATTTTTTACTAAAGGTCTAATACCCACACCTTCATTACCTAAAACAACCGCAAGTGATTGATCAAGTGGCATATCATCATATGACAATTCAGTGTTTCCATCTGTCCCAACTACTACAACACCATATTTTTGTAAATTCATAATGGCTTGATTAATATTTGAAACCGAAATAACCTTTACATGTTCAATTGCCCCTGATGATACTTTTGCAACAGTTGCGTTTAACTGAACTTGTCCTTTTTTACTCATAATGATACCTGAGAGTTTGGTTGCTTCTGCTGTTCTTAATATTGCTCCTAAGTTATGTGGATCTTCAAGACCGTCCAAAATTAAAAATCTTTGTTTTAAGTTTTGATCAACAACATCCTCTAAAGCATAAGTTTCATAATCTTTAACATTCGCAACTAAACCTTGATGATTTTGAAGATTAGTGAGTTGATTTAATTTTTCTTTTGGAACAAGCTCAATTCTAACTCCTTTATCTTCTAAAAATGTTAAAAATTTGTGATCACTAAATTTTTGATCAACATACATATTAAAGATAGGTCTAGAAGCATAAACAGCCTCTCTTATTACATTTTTTCCGTAAACGATCATTTTGATCCCCTCCAGGGTCATTATAGACAAATTATAATGTGTCAATGTGAAAAACTTTTGAAAAACTGGAATGAAAAGGCGCAATTGCGCCTTTATAATTATTGCATATCTGCTAATTTATTTAAGATAGTTTTAATAAATGTTTTAATCCAACCATACATATTCGTTAATACATACATGAGTGGGAATGTTGCTTGAGCTAAAACAACTAGTAATAGAATTTGTGAAACAGTCAATGGTGCAGCGAACATAACATCTTGTGGCCAGAAAGGCGCAAAATCAAAGAAATGCGGTGTCATTAACACTAGGAATAAGAATATACCTACCATCAGAATAAACAGCGTTCTACGCATCTTATTAAATGGTTGAGAGACTCTAAATAATACTGTTAATGAAGTCACTGTTGCTGTAATAACAATTAACGTTGAAACAACAACTGCATCCATTTCTAATGTTCTTTCAAGACCGAAAATAATTAAACTATTAATCATCACTACTAATGCACCAGGTAATGCTGCTTTTATGATATTAAATAAGAATTTTCCTTTTACCTGTCTGTTGTTAGGTTCTAAAGCTAAGAAAAATGATGGAATACCTATAACTAAATAGTCAATAAGTACTAATTGTGATGGACTAATTGGATAATATCCAGATCTTATTATTGCTACTATCGCTAGTAAGAATGAAAAGATAGTTTTTGTTAAGAATAAAGTTGAAACTCTTTGAACGTTATTAATTACTCGTCTACCTTCACTAACAACTTTAGGCATTGATGAGAAATTCGAATCTAATAATACTAAATGCGATACATTTCTTGCTGCTTCACTACCAGAAGCCATCGCAATTGACGTGTCAGCTTCTTTTAAGGCTAGGATGTCATTGACACCATCACCAGTCATTGCGACCGTACGTCCGTTGTTCTTAAGTGATTCTATAAGTAGTTTCTTTTGGTGTGGAGATACACGTCCGAAAACAGTATATCTCGAAGCTGATCTAACAACTTCTTTATCATGCATACCTTCTAAAGATATAAATTTATCTGCATTTTCAATATTAGCTCTTTGAGAAATACGAGAAACTGTTTGAGGATTATCACCAGAAATAACTTTTACATCAACATTATGTGATTTGAAATATTCTATTGTTTCTATAGCATCAGGTCTAATCGTATCTTCTATCATAATAAGTGCGATAGGAGTCATTTTTCCGACTAACTTATTATCCGAAATATCATCTTTAGTGTGCGCTACAACTAATACACGATATCCTTCAGAAGATTGTTTATCTACTTCAGATGCAATTTGTCCATAATTTTCTTTAACCACAAATTCTGGTGCACCTATGGCAAATGTACCATATCTATCAAACTGAACAGCACTATATTTTCTTGAACTTGAAAATGGTATAAGTTCTTTAAAACGAAATCTTTTTGCTGTACCAAATCTTTCCTTTAAAGCTTCAGTTGTTAGATTTGTGTCGTTTTGAGCATTGATCATAGCTGATACAACATTTTTTAATGTGATACCTGTTTCATTCTTATATTCAATAATACTTCTTACAGTCATCGTTCCATCAGTGATGGTACCTGTTTTATCTAAACACAGTGTATCTACTCTGGCTAGCATTTCAATACAATAGAGTTCTTGTACGAGTGTGTTATTTTGAGCTAATCTAATTACTCCAACAGCCAAAGCCATTGATGTTAGTAAGAATAATCCTGAAGGAATCATTCCTATCATTGCTCCAGCAGTTTTAATAACAATTTGTTGATATTCAGGACTTGCAAGTTGTTCAGTTATAGAAATACCTGGAGCCCAGTTAACTTGTGACCACATAAGATAAAACAATGTAGCTGCTAAAGGTAGAATTAACGCTCCAACAGTTCTAATGATTATTTTTAATGAACCCAATAAATCAGATTCTGGTTTTTTATATTTTTTAGCTTGACTTGTTAATTTTTGAATATAGATATCTTTACCAACTGCAGTAACTTGAGCATGACATGATCCTGAGATAACAAATGATCCCGAATAAAGTGTATCACCTTTATGTTTAATAATTGGATCAGACTCACCTGTGAGTAGTGATTCATTAACTTCTAGAATCCCTTCTCTGACTACTGCATCTGCAGGTATTTGTTTTCCAGAACTTAAGAATAGAATGTCATCAATTACAACATCAAAAACACCAATTTCTACTTCATCGCTATCACGTTTAACGATAGCTGTTGGTGCAGATAATAGTGATAATTTATCAATTGTCTTTTTAGCTCTGATTTCTTGAATAATCCCAATTGTTATATTTGCAGTAATAACACCCATAAATAATACGTTTGTTACACTAGCTCCTACAGAGATTAGCCATGCTGCGATACCAAAGTTCAAGAAGTTAAAAAAAGTAACAATATTTGATGTAATAATGGTTGGAATACTTTTTGAACTTCCTGTATCACTAATATTTGCTAATCCAGCCATTTGACGTAGTTCGACTTCTTCTGTTGTTAATCCTAATTCGATTTCAGGATTATATCTTTCAACAACGATTTCATCTCTATTTTTAATTTTTTCATCAACTTTAAGACTTTCTTTAGGTTCATCATCTAGAGCAACATGAAGACCAAGCGGGTCACCTTTCATCTTAATCAAATCTTCTTTGACTATAGTTTTAGGGCCCTTTTTCTTCTTATCATTTTCTCCATCTAATATTTCGTTTAAGTCTTGAGATTGTTTATTAAGTTTTTTATCAACTGTTTTTTCCATCTAAATCTCCACCCTCAATATATGTGATAGCTTTTTCAATAAGCTCATCACAACGATTTAAATCTTCTAGATATAAACCACCAATAACAGCTTCAAAACCTGTTGCTTGATGATATGTTTTGGCATCAATGTTTTTTCTTCCAGGACCACTTGCGTTTCGTCCTCTTTTATAAAATGATAACTCATCTGAAGATAATATATTCTTTTCAATAAAATAGGTAATAATTTCTGCTTGAGATTCACCTTTAGTGAACTTTATTGCATTTTTATGTAACTGATTGACATGTGTAATATTCTTATTAATTAGATGTTTACGTATCTTTAATTCGTAATACGCATCACCTATGTATGCCAATGTTAATCCGTTCAAATTAGATCCATCCTCTTTTATTTAACTCATCTCTTAGTTCATCTGCTAATTGGAAATTTTTAGCATTTCTTGCATGTTCCCAATCACGATACATCACCAAAACCTCATCTTCTACTTGAAATAAAGGCATAATGCCTAAAATCTCTAAAATGGTTTTTACGCTTTGGTATAAAACGCTTAATCTTTTTAAATCTTTTTCTTTATTTATCTGTTTTAAAATATCATAAATGAGTGTCAAAACATTTGGAATATTAAAATCATCATCCATAATTGATTCGAATTCTTTCATGATTTCTTCATCTGTTTCATTTAATGATATTTTCTCTAAAGATAACATTAAAAATGCTTTTTTAAGCGTTCGTTTTATTTTATCATATTCTTTAGCAAATTGTATCATCAAATCTTCACTATAATTGATTGGCTGACGATAATGATGATTAACCATCAACAATCTAAATGCATAAGGATCATAAGCTTCTAATAAATCTTTTACTAATGTGATATTGCCCAATGATTTACTCATTTTTATTTGATCAACATCTAATCTACCAACGTGCATCCAATATGTTGCTAAATGATGATGATCATGTGCAATAGTTTGTGCTATTTCGTTTTCATGATGTGGAAATTTTAAATCCGTTCCGCCACCATGAATATCTATTTCTTCACCAAATATTTCATGATTCATAACAGCACACTCCGTATGCCATCCTGGTCTACCATTGCCCCAAGGGCTATTGAAATTCAATCCATCTTCTGTATTTTTCCAAATGCTAAAATCTCTTGGATCTTCTTTATCTGATTCTAAGTCAATTCTTACTCCCTCAGTTAACTCGTCGATATTTTGTTTACTCAAGATACCATAATCGCTAACTTTATTAACTCTAAAATAAACCCCGCTAGGTGTTTGATATGCAACACCTTGTTCTATAAGTTCTTCTATATATTGAATCATTTGAGATATAAATTCTGTTGCTTTAGGAAGTTGATCAGGTATTACGCTTCCGAGTGAAAGTGTCATATTAATGAATTTTTTTGTATATGTATCAGTTAAAGCTTTTTCACTCATTTTTAATTGTTTGGCTTTTTCGATAATTTTATCATCTATATCTGTGATGTTTGATACAAAATGAACATCATAATTTAAATATTTTAAATATCTTTTTACAACATCAAAAAAGATAACAGGTCTTGCGTTTCCTAGATGAATATCGCCATATACAGTAGGACCACAAACATACATATTGACCTTTTTATCTTGATGGCTTTTGAATAATTCTATTTGATTGGTTAATGTATTATAAATTTTTAACATATGCATGCGACCTCCTCTTTGTTTTATTATAATAAAAATAACTGAAAATAACAAGAAAACCACACATAATTACACATTTTAATGATTTGGCTTTATAAAAGAATAAACCACACATTTGACTGTGTGGTAATCTTTATCAAACAAGCTTTCGTAAAGCATCCAAAATCTCTACCATTGCCCAAGTGTCTTGTTTACAATATTCATGTAATTCTTCATATTTAATTTTAAATGTTTTTGCATCCATAAATGGAAAATTAGCGTAAGTTACAAGTGCTTCAGTTCCGTTTTTAATCTCCAAATCATCATATTTTAGATTAGAAAAAATCGGTAACACTTTTTTTATAGAATAAGATCCATTTAAGTTTTCATGATAATAGGTTATACCTTTTACGTCATCTAAATCGAATCCTAATGCTTGGTAAAACTTCTGATTACCTTTTACAAAATGCATCAAGTCAACTAAACGTAGAATCATGTCTTCTAATCTATCTTTATATTCAGGGAATAGTCTAGCCATTTCTTTTAGTCTAGTTTGCTCAAATGATTGATTATAGACCATGATAGAGCCATCGTCATCTTTAATGACCTCCAACATCGCTTCTATCAAATCTTTTCTTTGATCATCGTGTGTTTTGGCGATAAATCCATAATGATCTTTGTCTTTATCACATACACCTGGTGAATTTTCGATATGTATCGAAAACTGGAATAACGATTGTGTATACGGAGTTTCACCTTCAAATCTAGGTAAAGGACACGGGAATGTCTCAAAATCAAGATGATATATTGGATATCGAAGTGATTGAATAGCTGCTTTAATTTTATCAGCTCTTAAATACGGATGATGAGATTCAATGACATCTCTTTGTATTTCATTGTCTTTTCTTTTTAACCATGTCCTAGGAATATCTTCGACTTTTACAAATCCTTCGTTAATCAGGTCATAAAGTTCATGTTTTTCATCGTGTTCATCTTTAAAACCATGATGTGATTGTAGATATGTGAAAATAGAATTCTTATGTGGAATATGACCAAAACAAATTGGAAAAAATATACATTCTCGAGAATCTTTTCTTTGACAATGTCTTCCAAGAGGTGCAGGATTCGCGTTCATTTTATCTAGTCTATCAATGACAATACTAACATCAGCCTCTATAATTGGCAAAACTTTTTTAGTTAGCGATGTCACATCAATAAAGGTTATAATGTCATCACCATATATTGGGTGATTTTTTTCATCTATCTGCCCATCAAAAACATATTGACTATTTAACACTCCCAAATAGTATTTGACTTCTTTTTTTGTGTCAACAGCATTTTCTAATACATATCGCTGATATGTAATATCATATACGTATCGTCCTTCTTTTGATAATCTATCTTTTAATTTTTGAATTTTTTGATGATAATTCTTATTTACAGGCAGTCCTAAATCTTCTCTTAAAACCAACATACCATCTTGGTTATAATCAAAAACTTGACACTTCTCGTCTTCGTATTTAAAAGTCAAATCAAGAAACTTTTTGGAAGTGGTTGCTTTTACTTCAAAAATACGAATTGTCTCTTTATCTTCTTGATATCCATCTAGAAAACAATAAAAATTAAATCCTTCTTTTTCATAAGAAAAGCGCTTTTGTTTATATGTGTCTAGTGCATACACAGTATTACCACTAAATTTTTTATTGATGATACGTCCACTAATCATTTCAATCTCATTATAATATTTAAGCATAGTCTCCATTTGTGGATCATGCTTTTCTAATAAGTCTTCATCGTTTTCATCAATCATATCATTTAGTAAAACACTGATTTTATCCTGATTTTCTTGTCTCATTAATGATTCTAAATCATCTTCATTAGAAAAAGAGACAATCGCTTTGTCTTTATCCTTGCGAATCTCATCTAATGCAGCATATCGATCGCATCTTATAAAATTAATAAACCTTGTTTTAGATAATAACATATCATCACCACATTCATTTTATCATGCAATATAAAAAAATACGACACCGAAGTGTCGTATCTTAAATTAAATTTCTAAATATCCTTCTATCCATTGACTATCAAAATAGTCAGTTAAATTTGTAATACTTGAGATATCATCATCTAAAGCAACTGAAATATCGTTGACTACTAGATGTTTTGTTCCAAATACTCCTTTATCACTTACAACTCCAAATCGATCATAACCAAATCCTTGTGAAGCATCTAAAGTTACATCATCTGAAACTGTTAGATTGATTTCACCATCTCCGATTCTTACAAGTTTATTTGAAGCTTTGTTTGATTCATAAAAACCAATAAGTCCAGCTATTCTAAATTGTTTAGTTACACCTGTTTCATATTCATTTTTTTCATGATTAAGGGTGATTGAACCACTATAAAAACCTTTTTGAACATCATTATTTGCTCTACCAACTAAACCCCCAACAAATAAAGTATAAACCCCTCTATCTGTGTCAGGTAATGTATTGTAGTCGATATCTATGTTAATGTTTCCTGTGCTAATAATTTCTGATAATTTAGCACCTGATACATGTTGACCAACAACTCCACCAATCATGTGGCTAACATCATCATCTCTAATGTTTGTTCCTAAAGTTATAAAATTAATATTTGTTTCACTATAGACTTGACTTACTACAGAATCAGTACCTAATAAAGCTACTGCTCCTCCGATTTTTATTCTTCCGAATGATGTTGCTGTCACTTCAATATTTGTGTCCAAAATTTCAACATCTTTAATAACACCTTTAAACTCTGCGGCTACTGCACCAACATATGCTTGAATAGTACTTGATGTTGTTAATGCAATTGTTGAATTTTTAATAGTTACATTTTCAATTCTTGCTGTTTGTGATGTTGCATAACCTACAATCAATCCTACTCTAGATGAAGTAGCGGTATTTAATGGTGCTTCTAATGTTCCAATATTAATGTTATCTAATGTAACATTTTTAATAACTCCCGATGAAACATATCCAAATATACCAGTATACATAGATATTCTTGAAAAAGTCATATTCTTTAAAGCATATCCATTTCCATCAAATGTTCCACCAAATGCAATATTTGATGCATTAAATGCTGATGTATAAGTATCATCAGAAAAATCAATATCTTGACCTAATATATATCTACCATTTCTGTTTTCTCGCATTTTTATAAAATCTTCTACAGTGTTAATAACTATCTCTTGATCTGATAAAGTCGTAAAATCATATGATCCAACTTCAACTGCATCTCTACCTATTGTAACAATGACCTTTATTACAAATGGTGTATTAGTCTCAAGACCATAGAAATAAATACCTAATAAATCATTATCGGTCTCAATTGTTTTTTGATTTCTTAAATTTCCTTCTTCGTTATACAAATATACAACAGTTGAACCTGTTATTTCATTATTTGGATCCGTAAGAGTTACATCAAAACGAATACTTGTTTGCTCAACTTCAACATCTACAAATTCTGCTGATACCTCTGTTTTACTCCCACATGATACTAACAAAATTGCAAATAAGAATATCATAATAATGCTGCTTATTTTCTTCATAAGTCACCTCTTAGACGTGTAATAGTTTGATTTAATCTGCTAATAACAATATCTTTACCTAATAAAGCTAAAGATACAGGTAGGCTTGGTCCATGCATATCACCAGTTGTAGCTATTCTTAAACCCATAAATAGCGGTTTACCTTTAGTTTCTGTCTCTTTTCCTGCTTGTTTAATTAATATTTCAATCTCTTCAGGTGTGAAATCAGATGTTTCTAAAAGTTTCTTAAATGTTTCTAGTAAAGATACACTTTTATTTTCGACGATGAATTGATATGCTTCGTCATTTAATTCGAATGCGTTATGAAAGAACGCTTGATATAATTCAACAATTTGTCCAATATAACTCATACGATCTTTAAATATTTCAACTAATAATTTTAGCCACTCATCGCTCGGAATTTCTATGTTTGCTTTTTCTAAGAAAACTCTAGATTTCAAAGCCAATTCATCTGTTGATAACATCTTAATATAACGACTGTTAATATATGCTAATTTATCTTTATCGAACATTGCTGGTGCTTTTGATAATCTTTTAGGATCAAATTGTTTAATAATCGTTTCTTGATCTAAAATCTCTTCATTTTCAGTTGGTGACCAACCCAATAAAGATATAAAATTAAACATAGCTTCTGGTAAGTATCCCATTGCTTCATATTCCGAAATAAATTGAATCACATTCTTATCTCTTTTTGATAATTTCTTTTTGTTTTCATTTACAATAATTGTCATATGTCCAAATTGTGGAGCTTCCCATCCAAATGCATCATAGACCATAAGTTGTTTAGGTGTATTTGTAATGTGCTCTTCACCTCTTAAAACATGTGAAATTTCCATGAAATGATCATCAATAACAACTGCAAAATTGTATGTAGGTATACCATTATCTTTCATGATAATCCAATCTTCAACATCTTTACTTTCAAACTTTAAAGTTCCTCTTACAATATCATCAAATGCATAAGTCACATTTGCAGGCACTTTAAAACGAATAGCGTATTGCTCACTATCTTCACGAAAATCTTTGTATGCTAATCCTTTATCAAGTAATTCTTCTGCATATTTTTTATATAAATCAAGTCTTTCTAATTGTCTATATGGCCCATAATTGCCACCTTTATCAGGTGATTCATCCCACACAAGACCTAACCAACTCAAATAATTAAGCTGAGATGCTTCTCCACCTTCGACATTTCTTAAAACATCAGTGTCTTCTATTCTAACGATAAAATCGCCGCCAAAATGACGTGCGTATACATAATTAAATAATGCGCTTCTAGCATTACCTATATGAAGCAGCCCTGTTGGACTTGGTGCATATCTTACTCTTACTTTTTCCATTTCATCCCATCCTTACGTGCATTATTATTATACGATATCAAGTGAATTTAAACAATAAGATAATCACTATTTATATTTAAACGAACCTTGATATCCTATAGATCTTAAATATCTATTGACTTGTCTTCTGTTTTTGAAAACTATAGCCTTATCTTTATACTTTTCTTTATATAGTTTCATAAGTGCTCTAGAGCTCTTTTTTCTACCACCAAAAAGTATCCACCAAATAAAACTAAAATTAAGCCTTTCTTTGCATCCTTCAGCTATTGAATCTCGATTTTGATTATGGTATTTAATTCTTCTTAATATTGCCCCATAAAGACATTTAAACCTGTTAAAATCAAATAAAAATAATTGGTCACAAGCTTCATATCTATGCGTTGCTAACTTGCGATATTGTCCATCAATTATCCAGCTATCTTTTTTCATAAACTCATTAATTTCTTGTTCAACCAAATCATGATTTCTGTGTGTCCAGTTCGGTCCAAAAAATATTGCGTCTATATGAAGCACATCAATCTGATAATGTTTAGAAAGTCTTTTAGAAAACGTTGATTTTCCAGAGCTTGAATATCCTGCAATTAATATTTTCATATTATACCTTCTTCTTAAATATTTTTTTAAAGTCTATTTTTTGTGTGTCTCCATGTTTAACAAATAACATTGTTAAAAATGCTAAAGCTACAAATATTGTAGCATATGGAAACAATATAATTCTACCATATTGGTCCATTAAAATCCCTGATAAAATCGGTGTAAATATTTGGGCTCCCATAGATGCAGCATAATAATAACCTGTATACTGACCTACATTTTTACCTTGTGATAATTCAACAACCATTGGATAAATATTTACCCCTGTAAATGTCCAACCAAATCCAGCAAAAGCAACAATGACTGCTGTTATAACTATTTGATTTTGTTCTACAAAAACAATAGAGCCTAGTGAAATTACAAGTATAAAAATACCAAGTAGCATAGAGCTTTTTCTACCTATTTTAATGCTTAATAGCCCAATAGGATAAATTGCAGCAATTACTACTGCTTGCGCTATAATAAATGGTAATTGATAAAACTCCATATTTAATACTTTTGGTAAGTAATCAGCAATTTTACTCATTACTGCGTTGTATCCAAAAAATAGCAAAAAGACAGTTGCTAATAAAAGATAAAGTGAAATTCTTTTTTTAGTCTTAAATGATTTTTCTGGATTTTCATATGGATCTAAATCTTTGATTCGGTATTTCTTTTCTATCTTTTCTTTTTCTAAAACAAGTTTTGGTTCTTTGATTTTCCATAAGAAAATTCCTAAAATTACCAACATAATGCTACCGACGATAATATAAACACTGACATGATGATGATAAGCATGTTGATTAAGTCCACTAAATAAGATAATAAATACAGACAACACGCCACCAATGGCTCCTAAAAATGTAATAAACGCATTTGCTTTGGTTCTAAATGCTTTTATTGTGAAGTCTGGCATTAAAGCAATAGCTGGTGTTCTATATATAGCCATCGCTACTAACGATACAAATAAAATAGCTATAAAAGTGTAAAATATTGTTGGATCTTCTTCTGTAAGTTCCCAAGCTCTTAATGATAAATATTGATAGTAAAAATCTCTGACTCTCGTTTGTGCTGAAACTGATAAATTTTCTGGGCTTTGAGCTAAAATATCATTAATAGGCTTATAAATTTCATCTTCCCAATCGCTATACGCTTTATAACTTATGTCACCTGATATGAAGGTATCAAATCTTTCATCTTTCATGTTTTGGATAACTAGATACCAATGAGACCTTAATGTTATATCTGCATCCTCATCAAAAGCTATATCATAATGCTCTTCAATCAAATCAGTTGTTTGAATTCTTTCTGTTTGTTGATAATCTGCATAAGCTAACATCATAAAAGAAAATGCTGCAATAACAGTCCCTACTATAATGTATGGTGTTCTTCTTCCAAGTCTATGTTGGCTTCTATCAGATAAAGCACCAAAAAGTGGCAATAAAATTACTGCCATAATATTATCAAATGCCATTACTAATCCTGATTCAAACTGGTTTAAACCAAATTTATCAATTAGGGTTTTAGCGATTAACATGTCATAAGCTTGCCAAAACATTGAAATGCTAAAGAAAATCAAGCCTATATAAAATGTTGTTTTATAATTTAATTTCATGTTACTCCTATTTAATAAATTATATACTAAAATTATATCATAAAAAAGAAAAGGACCCAATGGGTCCTAATAAAATTAACGTTTTGAGAATTGTGATGCTTTTCTTGCTTTTTTCAAACCGTATTTTTTACGTTCTTTACTACGAGAATCTCTAGTTACTAATCCAGCAGGTTTTAATATTTGACGTAAATCAGGATTGATTTCCATAAGTGCACGTGTAATACCTAAACGGATAGCTCCAGCTTGACCTGTAAGACCACCACCATTTACATTTACAGTGATATCATATTTACCTTCAGTTTCAGTTAATACTAGTGGTTGTGTAACGTCTAAACGAGTAGCTGCTGATGGGATATACTCTTCAAATGGGCGATCGTTAATAATAAACTCACCTTTACCATTTGATAATATAACTCTTGCAACTGAACTCTTACGACGTCCAGTACCAAAATATTGTACTTTATTGTTTGCCATGTGTTATACCTCCAATTTTTCTGGTTGTTGTGCAGCATGCTTGTGCTCTGGACCTGCGTAAACAAATAGTTTATCAGCCATTTTTGCACCTAGTTTTGTATGTGGTAACATACCAACAATTGCTTTTTCAACCATACGTGTTGGAAATTTTGCCATAACGTCTTTAGCAGCTGTAGATTTAAGACCACCATTATAACCTGAGTGGCTATAATACATTTTTTGATCCCATTTCTTACCAGTTAAATTAATTTTTTCTGCATTTACCACGATTACATAGTCACCTGAATCTACATGAGGAGTGTAGGTTGGTTTATGTTTTCCTTTTAATACAGATGCAACTTCAGTCGCTAAGCGTCCTAAAGTCTTGTTTTCGGCATCAACAACATACCATTTGCGTGTTATTGTGCTTTCATTTGCCATAAATGTTTTCATTTGTAATTCTCCTTATATTCTTATTTCATGAAATAAGGGCTTAAGTGGATAAAACTTTTTAAAACGTACCTTTGTTATAATACTATATAATGTTTAAAAAGTCAATATTTTTAACACTTATTCACTTATTATTTTTAATCAATAACTACAGACATGTCATTAAGATCAACTATCACTTTCTCTTCTAATGATGTTGGGATATTCTTGCCTATAAAATCGGCTCTAATAGGGAGTTCTCTATGTCCTCTATCAATCAATATTGCAAGACTTATTTTCTT
Source organism: uncultured Acholeplasmataceae bacterium (assembly GCA_927441705.1). Lineage (GTDB taxonomy): Bacteria > Bacillota_I > Bacilli_A > Acholeplasmatales > Acholeplasmataceae > Mariniplasma. Next base: position 14,794 of record CAKMKH010000084.1, read on the forward strand.
TGGTCTTCCATGATAATTGATTGCATCCAGGGCTGCTCGAGCTGTTCTTCCAGTGTATAAAACATCATCAATTAAGATGACTGTTTTATTTTTGACATCAAATCCTTGATTGACTTTATCTACCACTTGATTTAAATCATCTCTATAGGCTCTAATATCTAGTGGATAACACGACACTTCAACTGAAGCAAAGTCTTTTAAGTTTTGTTTAATGATTTTTGCCAAAGGATATCCCTTTTGCAAAACACCTAATAAAACAACATCATTTAAATCATTATACTTTTCAATAATCTCATGAGTCATTCTTTTTAGTGTTCTTGTTAATTGATCATTGTTCATTATTTCTTTCATATTCATCACCATAAAACTATTATAACGTTTTTTACAAAAAAATGTGTTGTAATTAAAAAATAATATGATATACTTTATACAGTAAAGGTCCTTTAAGTTATGTCTGTGAGCATAATAAGGTGAACGTTTTTAACCAAACATACCCTTAAAGGACACCAGTAGGTGTCTTTTTTTGTAGGAGACCTTACAAAAAAATAAAAGGAGATTGTTTCATGACTGAAAACGGATTGACAGTTGGTATTAATGAGAAGCCTAAATCAATAGGCAGTTGGATTATTTTAAGTTTACAACATGTTTTTGCAATGTTTGGAGCTACAGTTCTAGTTCCTATGTTAACTGGCTTAGATGTTGGTGTAGCGCTTGTAGCTAGTGGTATAGGTACACTAATCTACATTTTATGTACTAAAGGGAAAGTTCCAGTATATTTAGGAAGTAGTTTCGCATATATCACAACAATATCTGCAGCAATTGCTTCTACTGGTGGTGTATCTAGTGCATATGTAGGGTTAATGGTTGTTGGGATTATTTATGCAATTATCGCTGGTATTATCTATTTTGCTGGTAGCGGTTGGTTAAGAAAGTTATTACCTCCAGTAGTCATTGGTCCAATGATTATTATCATCGGATTAACACTTGCTCCAGTTGCAGTTACAAACTTTGGATTATTAGGAATGCAACCTTTATATAATAATGGATTGTATATTGGTCTTGATGGAGCGGGATGGAAAGTTCCTTTAATTGCTTTTATCACATTTGGTACAGTTGTTTTCTTATCGATTAGAGCAAGAGGATTTCTAAGAATTGTTCCATTTATCGTTGCTATATTAGTTGGTTATAT
>CAKMKH010000085.1 GCA_927441705.1 uncultured Acholeplasmataceae bacterium
CAAAAAGTATTATGGTGTTGATGTAACACTTGAATCTAATTTCCTCAATTCAATTACTCATGATATAATTAGAGAACGTATAAAAGGATCGATTGAACGTGCATTTAGAGGCGAGTCCTTTAAATTGACACTTGAGGTCGAAGATAACCCTGGAAGCTTCTTAGAAGAGGTTTTTTCACCTATTTGCAGTGGTGATGAGATAGTTGGTGCAACAGTCTTTATTCAAGATATTACTTTAAGAGTTCAATATGAAAATGAGATTCTTGCTTTAAGTTATAAAGATGCGCTTACAGGGCTTAACAATAGAAGAAAACATCAAGAACAATTAAATAAACTTAAAAATAAAAAGTTTTTACCTATATCAGTTGTATATTTCGATATTAACGGCTTAAAAGTGATGAATGATGCTTTTGGACATATTGAAGGTGATCGATTAATTATTTTAGTTGCAAACTTAATTAGAGAAACATTTATAGAGTTTGAACCCTATATTTCTCGTTTAGGTGGAGATGAAATAATTGTTTTACTTCCTAATACTGATGAAAACCTTGCTAGAAAATTAGCTGATAAGGCAAAGACACGTATTGAAATCGAACAAATCAATCATATGGCTGTATCAGTTTCTTATGGTGTTAGTTGCAAAACTAATGGCGATGAACTAGATGATATCATTAATGTTGCAGAAACAGACTTGTATAAAAACAAACTATTTGAAAGTAATTCACATCGAAATGAGTCAATAAAAACAATATTAAATACATTGAAAACCAAAGATGTTTATTCAGAAGAGCATTCAAATAGAGTGTCTGATATATGCACGCAAATAGGTAGAAAATTGGGTATGACTAAACAAGATTTAAATTTATTGACTATGATGAGTAATTTACATGATATTGGTAAAATTTCAATTGATAGCAAGATACTAAATAAACCAGGAAAACTGACTGATGATGAATGGAAAATTATGAAAAGACATCCAGAAACTGGGTATAGAATATTGTCTTCATTACCTGAATATGGTGAAATTGCTGAGGATATATTGTCGCATCACGAACGATATGATGGTCAAGGATACCCTAGAGGTTTAAAAGGAGAAGATATTCCTATTCGAGCTCGAATCATTTCTATTGCTGATGCATACGATGCTATGACTTCTGATAGACCATATAGAAATAAAATGACTCATGATCAAGCTATTGAAGAATTATTAGCTAATAAAGGGACCCAATTTGATCCTAAATTAATTGATGTTTTTATGTCAATTTTCGGAAAAAATGGTCAAAATCATGTATAATAGATATAGAGAATTTTGGAGGTAACAAGATGGAAAGAAAAACAAAAATTATTTGTACTGTCGGACCAGCCATTGAATCTGAACAGATGATAAGCAAGATGATTGATGCTGGTATGAATGTTGCAAGATTGAATTTTTCTCATGCAGATCACGCTGAACATTTAGCTAGAATAAAAATGATTCGTAAGATTGCTGGAGAAAAAGAACGTTTTATCGGTGTATTGGCCGATACTAAAGGACCAGAAATTAGAACTGGTAAGTTTGAAAATGATAAAGCTGAATTTAAAACTGGCGACATTGTCGAAGTATATCGCGAAAATATATTAGGAAATTCAAAAAAATTCCATATTGATTGTAATGAACTATATGATGATTTAGTACCAGGTAATTTTATTTTGATTGATGATGGAAAAATTAAACTTACAGTTTTAGAAAATAAAGATGGCATTATGAAATGTCAAATTATGAATTCAGGTGTAATTAAAACTAAAAAAGGTGTAAATGTGCCTAATGTCAAATTGTCAATGCCATTTGTATCTAAAAAAGATTTTGAAGATATCACTTTTGCAGCAAATGAGAATGTAGATATGTTTGCTTTATCATTTGTTAGAAGAAAAGAAGATGTCTTAGAAGTTAGAAAAATATTAAAAGATATGGGCAAATCAAAGATCGAAATTATTTCTAAAATAGAGAATCAAGAAGGTGTAGATAATCTTGATGAAATTTTAGAAGTAAGCGATGGAGTTATGGTTGCTCGTGGTGATTTAGGTGTTGAAGTTTCAACAGAACTTGTACCTTTATATCAAAAACGTATTATCAAAAAAGCTAATGAAGTTGGAAAACCAGTTATTACTGCAACACATATGTTAGAATCTATGATGTTATCTCCTAGACCTACTAGAGCAGAAGCATCAGATGTTGCAAATGCGATTTTAGATGGATCTGATGCGATTATGTTATCTGGTGAATCTGCAGCAGGAGAATATCCAGTTGAAGCAGTTTTAACGATGGATACAATCGCCAAAGCAATTGAAAGCAGTATCCCATACAAAGAAAGACTACAACATAGTATTAGTACAAGTCAACAAACGATTAATGATGCAATTGGTATCGCAGTTAGTCAAACTGCACTATCACTTCCTAAAGCGGATGTTATCATTGCGTTTACTGAAACAGGTGGTACTGCAAAACGTATTTGTAAATTTAGACCATCTGTACCAATCATTGCTATTACTGATAATCTTGATACATGCCATAGACTGACTTATTATTGGGGTGTGTTCGCAGCATATAGAGAAAATGTAACTGACTACTCGTTATATGATAAAGTAGCTATTGAGGTTGCTAAAGATTTTGGGTATAAATCAGGTACGACATTAATTATCACGTCTGGTTGGGCTCAAAAACATGGGTCAACTAACACATTAAGAATTATTGATATTCCTTAAAAAATATAAAAGCCGTTTCGGCTTTTATTTTTATAAATGAAATTTTTTGATTATAGTATAGAAAAAAATGTATAATATAAGAAAAGAGTTTAGGAGATACTAAATGAAACCAGATAACGAACAAAATAATAAGCAACAAACATTTTCCAAGCATCAACATACAAATCAACTAAATGCTGTTAATGAGTCCATGAAAATCATTATTTATTATGTTCTTATTAGTTTGTTATGGATTTTCGGATCAGACAGAATCTTGGAAATTATTGTAGATGATCAAGCCCGCATTTTGCAGTTCCAAACTATTAAAGGCATCTTTTTCGTTATCTTTTCTGGAGGCATTTTCTATCTTATTTTATTTAATAAGCTTAAATTATATGTTTCATCTATCATGGATTTAACATATGCTTATGATCGATTAGATAAATTACATTCGAGTTCTTTAGAGCTTGAAAGAAAACTTTATCAACTTGCTTATTATGATGAATTGACTGGTTTACCTAATAAAACTTTGCTAGAAGAAAAAGTAAATGAATTTATTACTAATAATCCCAATAAATTAATGGCTTTAGTCTACATGGATATTGATGAATTTAAAAATGTAAATGAAGTTAAAGGTCACCAAGTTGGGGATGGATTAATTAAATCTGTTGCTAACATCATGAAAGAAAACTTAGATGAATCTGATATGTTATGTCATACTGGTGGCGATGAGTTTGTTGTGGCTTTTTATGATATCAAAGATTTATCGGAATTCTTAGTGGAGATTGACACCTTCTTTAAGAGTATTAAAAGAACTCATATCTTGGATAAAGATGAATATTATATAACATTTAGTGGTGGTGTGGCGCTTGCTCCAGACCACGGGGATGATTATATTACACTTCTCAGACATGCTGATAGTGCATTATCTATGGCTAAAAATAAAGGTAAAGACCAACTTGTTATTTTTGATGATGAAATGGTTATGATGATTACTCAACAAACAGAGATGTTAAATCAGCTTAGAAATGCAATCCCAAATCATGAATTCTCACTTCATTATCAACCAATTCTTGATTTGAATACTTTTGAAATAACTGGCGCTGAGGCACTTATTCGTTGGAATCATAAGCTTAAAGGGTATATACCTCCTCTTGAGTTTATTTCATTATCAGAGAAAAATGGTTTTATCAAAGAAATTACAGAGTGGGTATTTTATCAAGCAGCAAAAGATTTAAAAAAATGGCCAATTAAAGATGATTCATTCAAGATTTCAATTAACTTATCAGCAGTAATGTTAATCCACGACTCATTTTTAAAATATTTGAATCAATGGATAGAACAATATCAAATCGATTGTAAAAGAATTACACTAGAAATTACTGAAACAGCAGTCATTTCTGATATTAATAGAAGTGTTCATGTATTGTTGCAATTAAGAAAACTAGGCTTTACGATAGCACTAGATGATTTTGGAACAGGATACTCATCATTAACATATTTACAAAAACTACCTATCGACATCATTAAAATTGATAGAGATTTTACTAATCATATTCAAGCAGATACTAAAGAATTTCATGTATTAAAATATATGATAGATTTAGCGCATCATCTTCACATGGAAGTGGTTGCTGAGGGTATAGAAATTGTTGAACAACAAGATTTAGTTAAATCGTATAAAGGTAATTTTGCACAAGGATACTATTATGCAAAACCAATGCCGATTGACCAATTATTAAGTTTTATGAAAGCTTATAAAAAATAAAAGAAAGATTAAGTGATTCTATGATAGAGATACTTACTACTTATAGCATTCATCTATTTAGCATAGTTTTATTATTAGTCATTTTCATCCTTAGCAGAATAAAAAGAGACACTGGAACATTTTCTATGAGTCTTTTTTATGCAATTTTGTTCATAAATATATTACTTTTAGTTTTGGAACCACTAAGCTTTTTAGCAGATTATGTTGGAGTTGTAGCAATTCATTACTTAAATTACAGTCTTGATTTTTTAATCTTCTTACTTTCAACAATGATTGTTGGGTTATGGGCTTCATATATAGATTATAAGATATTTAAAAAGCAAAAAAGAATATATAAACGCTTATTTTATCAACACATCACTATTTTAGCTTTTATTCTTCTTATTATTAATTTTTTCACACCAATACTTTTTAATGTAGATATACAAACAAATGTATATCAAAGAGGGTATTTATTTAGCATAAGATATATACTTATATTTTTGGTATATATTCATATATTATTTATGGCATTTAAATATAAAAGCATACAAAATAATAGAATAATTAGAGGAGTCCTATTGTTTTTGTTATTTCCAATTATTGGATCTATTATTCAAATGTTCTATAATGAATTATACTATCAGTTCACAGGTCTGGCACTTGGAGTATTAGTTGTATTTGTCTTTTTAGAAACAACAAGTGGGAATAAAGATTATTTAACAAATCTATATACAAGAAGAGTTTTAGATGAATATTTGGATAATCTAGTTGTAAACATGCTCAGTTTTACAATTATTATGATTGACCTAGACCATTTTAAAGATATTAATGATAAATATGGGCATCAAAAAGGCGATGAGGTCCTAATTGAGTTTTCAGGTTTGCTTTTTTAGATGCCAAGCAAAGTAAATCATCTTTAGTAACTAGACTAGGTGGTGATGAATTTCTGTGTATTTTATTAAAAGAAGATCATGAAGATCATGAAAAATATATCGAGAATGTTAAAATGCAAATGAAAAATAGTGAACTATATAGACTTTATAATGATTTTGACTTTAGTTATGGTGCGATAACATATGATAAGAAGATTTCGACTGATGAATTATTAAGAAAAGCAGATTTGCTAATGTATCAAGATAAAAATCGAAAAAATAAAAGAATCTAATAGTTAATTAGGTTCTTTTTTTACACTTGTAAACATGCTATAATGGAAAAGATAGGAGTGAAAATTATGCCAAAAAAAGAACTAATAGTTAAATTAGCAGAACTTGCAGTCAAAGTGGGTGCAAATGTTCAAAAAAACCAAGATGTTGTTATAAGAACATCTACAGAAACAAAAACTTTAGCTAGAGAAATTGCAAAACAAGCATATTTAGCTGGTGCAAAACATGTTCATGTACAATGGAGCGATGAATACATCTCTCATGAGACTTTATTACATGCATCGATTGAAGAGTTACAAATTGTTCCAGAGTGGATTAAGAATCAATATCAACATTATGTTGACTTAGGTGCATGTTTTATTTCAATTGCATCTCCGATTCCTGGTTTAAACAAGGATGTTGATCCTGTTAAATCTCAAAAATCTGGAATTGCAATTCAAAAAGCTATATCATTTTTTAGAGAGTTTTTAATGGGTAATAAGTCACAATGGACAATTGTGTCTGAACCTAATCCAGTATGGGCAAAACAAGTATTCCCAGATCTTGATGAAGAAGAAGCAGTAGAAAAATTGTGGTTGGCTATTTTAGAAGCTAGTCGTGTTACTGAAAATAATGATCCAATTAAAGAATGGCAAGAACATAATAAGAGATTATTAGCTCATAACAAAATTTTAAATAATTACAACTTTAAACACCTACATTTTAAAAACAGTTTAGGAACAGATCTTATTGTTGAACTTGTTAAGAATCATGTATGGGCAGGCGGTGGAGAAGTTGCTGGTAATGGGACATATTTTAATCCAAATATACCAACAGAAGAAAATTTCACAATGCCTTATAAATGGGGAACTAGAGGTAGAGTTGTAGCAACTAAGCCACTAAATTACCAAGGTAAGCTAATTGATCAATTTTGGCTAGAATTTAAAGATGGACAAGTTGTTGATTATGATGCAAAAGTTGAAAAAAATGCACTTACTAATTTGTTAGAAACTGATGAAGGTAGTAAGTACATTGGAGAGATTGCATTAATCAGCCATGAATCTCCAATTTCAAATACAAATATATTATTTTTAAATACATTATTCGATGAAAATGCTTCATGCCATATGGCTTTAGGAAGAGCATATCCGATGAATGTGAAAAATGGATTAAATACTGAGATTAAAGAATTAGAAAAAATAGGATATAATAATTCTATGGTTCATTCTGATTTTATGTTTGGCAGCAAAGATATGGAAATCGTAGGATTAACATATGATGGTAAAGAAGTAAAAGTTTTTGAAAAAGGAAATTTTGTAATTTAAGGCGTCTTTTTGACGCCTTTTCTACATTTAATAGAGGGGAAACATGGAACAAATTAAAATTGATGACTTTTTAAAGTATAAGTATATTTCTAGTTTCAAAACGAATCCAAGACAAGATAAAGCTTGTTTTATTTTAGGTAAAGCTCATTATGATAAAAACGAGTATCATTATGAACTACATACTTTAATCAATAATAAAACAAAAAAAGTTGCACTTCTTAAAAAAGATGCACAAGTAATTTGGGAAGATGATGAACATTTACTTTTTCCACTTAAGAAAAATAAAAAAGAAGAGAAAAAGATAAAAGAAAAACATTCTATATTTTATCGTTATGATTTAGTTGAGCAAACGCTTAATTTTGCTTTTGAACTTCCTATTCCAGCATCCTTATTAAAATCTTTAGGAAATCACAAACATTTAATATCTGCACAATTATCAAGTGCAGAACATCACTTATATCTTGATCGAAAAGAAGATAGAAGTAAACTGCTAAAAAAACTTAAGGATCAAAGCTTATATGAAGATATTAACGAGTTGCCTTTTTATTCAAATGGCAATGGATTTATTGCTAATAAAAGACAACAATTATTTATCTATGATGAATTAACAAACAAACTAGATTTAATTGTTGATCCTGATTTCAATGTTGGAAAAGTTATTGTTTCAAAAGATTTAAAACAAGTATATTATACAGGTAAACAAGCTAAGTCTATTAAGAGTTTGACAACTCATATTTATGTGTATCACATGGATAGTAAAATCACTGATATTCTATATCATGAAGATGATTTCGCAATTAGTCAGTTGTTTATCTTAGATCATAAAATCATTGTTGAAGCAACAGACATGAAAACCTATGGTGTTAATCAAAATAGTCATTATTATGAGTTACAAGATAGAAAACTTAAATTATTCAAAAATTATGGACTATCATCATCTCCATCTGTTGGAGCAGATGTTAGATTAGGCGCAAATCTTCATTCTATTGTTGATAATAATATCATTTATTTTATTAGAACAAATGATGATCATAATGAACTTATGTCACTAGATAGCAAAGGTAATCTAGATTTAATTTTTGAAATGAATGGCGCAATTGATGGTATTAATATAATTAATCATAAAATATATTTAGTTGGACTTGTTAAACAAAAACTCCAAGAGATTTATAGATTAGAAGAAAAAAATCTTATTCAAGTCACTAGAGTAAATTCGAGTGTATTTAAAAACAAATATGTTGCTAAACCTAAAGTATTTATATACAAACAAAAAAATCATGAAGTTAAAGGTTTTTTATTATATCCAAAAGACTATGATGAAAATAAATCTTATCCTGCAATACTAGACATTCATGGAGGACCGAAAACAGTTTATGGTAAAGTTTTTTATCATGAAATGCAAGTTTGGGCAAACATGGGATACTTTGTATTATTTGCAAATCCAAGAGGTAGTGATGGTAAAGGTGATGACTTTGCAGATATAAGAGGTAAATATGGCACAATTGATTATGATGATCTCATGGGGTTCACGGATATAATATTAAAAAAAATTAAGCAAATTAATCAAAAAAGATTATATGTCACTGGTGGATCATATGGTGGATTTATGACTAACTGGATTGTTGGACAAACTCATCGATTTAGAGCGGCAGCAACTCAAAGAAGTATTGCAAATTGGCTCTCATTTTATGGAACATCTGACATTGGCTTTTATTTTTCCAAAGATCAAACAGCTGGACATCCAAATCTTGATACAGAATTACTTTGGGAACAATCTCCAATGAAATATGCAATGCAGGTGGAAACACCATTATTGTTCATACATTCAGATGAGGACTACAGATGCCCAATTGAGCAAGCTATGCAATATTATGCAATACTGAAGGAAAAGGGATTAGATACGAAATTCATATGGTTTAAAGGTGAGACACATGAACTATCAAGAAGTGGTAAACCGCAAGCGAGATTAAAAAGGCTAAAAGATATTACCTCTTGGTTTGAAGCACATAAATCCTAATTATAGTAAATCATTTTTCAGTATTCGTTTTTTGTTATATAATGAAGCTAAGAATGAAGGAGGTTTTAATTATGTGTTTTTTTAGAAAGCGCAAAGAAAAAAAGCGAGCTTTACAAGAAGAACAACTAATGATGCAACAAAAATCTATGAAAAAAGAATCAATTGCAGAAGAAAAACCTACACTTGCACCATCTACTACGAATAGTAAAGCGATACCGAAAGTTGAATCTACTATAAAGGTAGAAGAGAAGAAAAATGAACCTGAAAAACAAGAGAAAAAATCGGTTATAAGTGAAAAACAACAATTAGTGAATTCTAAGTATCATGTTTCTCAAAACAAAGATGCAAAAAGTGATTATTTTAAACAATGGAGAGTTAGAAAAGAGGGTTCCTCAAAGACAATAAAGTATTTTAAAACTCAAGGGGAAGCTATTGTGTTTGCAGAAGATTTAGCAGATAAAAACGATACGACTGTTGTCATTCATAAATTGGACGGTAGTATTCGTAAACAAGATTATCAAAAATAAGATTAGAAGCGCAAGCTTCTTTTTTTATATAAAGAAAGTGAGTTTTCACTCACTTTCTTTTCCTTCGATAATTGTTAATTGATTATCTTTAACAGTTAATAAATAATGTTTATGTGGCTCAATAGTTCCGTCAATCATTTTAGTAGCTACCAATGTTTCAATATTTCTTTGAATAAAACGTTTTAATGGTCTTGCACCATATTCTTCGTTATATCCATTTTTGATTACATATTTTTGAATTGAGCCATCAAAATCAATGTATATATTCTTCGTTTTTAATCTATTTACTAAATCATTAAGCATTTTTAATGCAATTTCGATTTGAACTTTTAGACCAAGAGGATTAAAAATTATCTGTTCATCAATACGATTTAGAAACTCTGGTTTAAATTTTGATTTCACAAGTTTTTGAACTTGTTGATAAGCATCATCAGTATTTGAAAGTAAAAATTCACTACCGATATTTGAAGTTAGAATGATAATTGTGTTTTTAAAGTCTACTGTGCGTCCTTGATTGTCAGTTAATCTACCATCATCTAGAATTTGCAATAAAATATTGAAAACTTCTGAATGAGCTTTTTCGATTTCATCAAATAAGACAATCGAATAAGGTTTTCTTCTAACAGCCTCAGTGAGTTGGCCGCCTTCATCATAACCAACATATCCTGGAGGTGAACCAATCAGTCTAGAAACACTATGTGACTCCATATATTCACTCATATCGATTCTAATGATTTGATGTTCACTATCAAAAATAGCTTCTGCTAATGATCTTGCGACTTCGGTTTTACCAACACCTGTAGGACCTAAGAATAAGAAGGAACCAATTGGTCTGTTTTCATCTTTGATACCTGCTCGCTGTCTGATGATCGCATCACTAATAAGCTTAATCGCATGGTCTTGACCGATGACACGTTTTTTTAATGTTTCTTCTAGATGAAGCAATTTTTCTTTATCACCTGACATCAGCTTAGTCATTGGAATATGTGTCCATTTTGATACAATATCCGCTATGCTTTCCTCACTTACAACTTCTGTTAGAAGTTTTCCTTCTTTCATACCTTCATCTGACATATTTTGAATTTGCTTTTCTAGTTCAGGGATTTTACTGTACTGTAATTCTGCAGCTTTTTGATAATTATTATCATTAAATGCATTTTGCAATTCAATTCGAAGTTGTTCTAATTCGTTTTTCTTAACTTTAATTGCATTTAAATGTTCTTTTTCTTTTTCCCATCGTTTTCTTAGATCTTTTTCAGTTTTTTTATAGACTTCGATTTCTTCTTTGATTTTAACCAAACGATCTTTTGATATTGGATCAGTCTCTTTAGCAAGTGCAGTTTTTTCTATTTCTAGTTGCATGATTTTTCTTGTGACATCATCTAGTTCTACTGGCATGGAATCAATTTCCATACGAATAGAAGCACAGGCTTCATCTATTAAATCAATAGCCTTGTCTGGTAAAAATCTATCAGTTATATATCGATTTGATAAAGTAGAAGCAGCGATGATAGCAAGATCTGATATATGCACACCATGATGAGCTTCAAATCTAGATTTTAACCCTCTAAGAATACTTATAGTATCGATGACTGAAGGTTCTTCTATAAGCACTTTTTGAAATCTTCTTTCTAAGGCTGAATCTTTTTCTATGTATTTTCGGTATTCATTAAGTGTCGTAGCACCAACACAATGAAGCTCTCCTCTAGCTAACATAGGTTTTAACATATTAGAAGCATCCATTGCACCATCGACACGTCCAGCTCCTACAATAGAATGGATTTCATCTATGAATAATATAATTTCACCATTTGAGTCTTTGATTTTTTTCAAAACAGCTTTTAATCGTTCTTCAAATTCTCCTCTATATTTAGCACCAGCAACAAGTGAAGCTAAATCTAGCTCATATATGATTTTATTTTGTAGTCCAAGAGGAACGTCTTTATCAACTATTCTTCTTGCTAAGCCTTCAACAATAGCAGTTTTACCAACACCTGGTTCGCCTATTAAGACGGGATTATTCTTAGTTTTTCTTGATAATATTTTAATAACACGTCTAATCTCATCTTCTCTACCGATGACAGGATCGATTTTGCCCTTTTTAACTTCTTCAACAATATTTCTTCCAAATTTATCTAAAACATTTGGGTCATTGTTGTAATCTTCCATTTGTGTAAAGTTCATAATAGCCTCCTTTATAGGTACATATTGATAAATGCAATTATATTATAAATCAAATAATTGGCACTGTCAATAGATAAGTGCTAATTAATATATTTGAGTAATTATTAGAATATGTTATAATAATTTTGGTGATGAAAATGGTTAAAGTATTATTTGTTTGCTTAGGGAATATATGTAGATCACCTATGGCAGAAGGATTATTTAGAAAAAGAATTAATGATGAAGGTTTAGATGGTGAGGTTTTAATTGAATCAAGAGCAACATCATCATATGAGATTGGAAATAAACCCCATAAAGGCACAAAAGATATACTTATAAAAGAGAATGCATATTATGATGATATGAAATCAAAAAGAATATCAAAAGAAGATTTTGAAGCGTTTGATTTTATTATTGGCATGGATGAAAGTAACCTTAAAAGCTTAAGAAGTATGGCTGGTGATTACTATCATAAGGTGTATAAATATTTAGATGTATGCGATGCTTGTTTAAGAAAAGAAATTGATGATCCGTATTATACGAATAGATTTGATTTAACATATAATGATATTATGAAAGCTATCGATCAATGGATTGAGATTTTTAAAAAATATTTAACATAAAAAACAGATATGTGCATTGACTTTTTATGTAGTTAAAAGTTATAATAATATAGCATGTTTAAGGCCCTGTAGCCAAGTGGTAAGGCACGGCACTGCAACTGCCAGACCACCGGTTCAAATCCGGTCGGGGCCTCCAAAGTTTAAATAACAAAGATGCTTTTTTATAAAGGCATCTTTTTTTATTGACAGTATAGTTGAACATCAAATCCAATTCGGCAAAAAAATAATACGACAAGGATAAAATAATTAAAAAACTATCCTCGTTGTCTTGACGTGACTAAATACTTATGATATGATATGTTCGAGGATAAAAATTAAAATATATTAGTCACGAGGTGTTGTTATGAATAAATTGCCTTTTAGTATCAATCTAAACAAAGTAGAAGTACTTAAACAACTAAATGATGCAAACC
>CAKMKH010000086.1 GCA_927441705.1 uncultured Acholeplasmataceae bacterium
ACCTGTAAATATATTAGACGCATTCAATTTATCAGCAAATGAAACAGTATCAAGTATCTCATTAGGCTCAAACTATTCATCAATTTTAACATCAACAGGTTATATTTATACTTGGGGAGCTAATAGTTATGGTCAACTTGGAGATGGTACAACAATCTCTAAAATTTCACCAAATGAAATAGCAACAAACTATGCAATATTAGTTAAAACTGAGACATATGATTATCATGAGATAATTACAGCATATATACCTACAAAAGTTGGCTCAAGTATCAGTGATTGGTATTCAGATTATAAAGTGACTACTTTGTATCAGTTTAATCATATGCCAGCAAACGATTTATTTTTATATGGTTATTGGATTCCTAATAGTTAAATAGGATTTTTAATAATATAAAAAAATATAGAGGGGTGTTTATATGATTGAAGAAAAAATAGGTGTCATTACAGAAATAGTTAAAAAGAAATTTTTATCTGCTGATACCTATAATATTTTCGTAACTAACCAGAGGCTTATCTTCTCGTGTTTAACAAAAGATGATAAAAAGGAAACTGAACGCAGATTAAATGAAAAAGTAAAAGGTAAGAGTTTTAAAGAGCGTCTTATGATTATCGCGACACACACTTATGAGCTTCCAAAGCGATATGATACAATGTCAATTGAAGAAATCTTAGAAGAAAATTTTAAAAATTTTCAATTAGCTTTTGATGAGATTGTAAAAATTAAGGTGAAACGTCCAAAAACAAAAGACAGCAATAATCAAAATAAGTCTGATTATTTGGTATTTGAAACAACACAAGATAAGTTTACTGTTACTCCTTCATCACAGCATGCACTAAATTTACTAAGCCAAGTTTTGGGTGATAAAGCCAAAATTCCTAAAATTATATTATAACCTTAAGTATATATCATTAGATTCTAATAAGATTTCCTCTAAAAAGAGGAAATCTTTTTTTGACTAGAATATTCATTTTTAATTATTTTATTTTGTGTTTTATGAGTTTATTGATACAATATCTATATATATAATATATAAGAGGAGGATTTATGGCAGACTTAAGTATTCTGAATCACTTTTGGCTTACATTACTTATTTTATTACCAATTGTTTTAATTTCAAGAGCAGTTGTTGCAGGCACAAAATATTCACCTATACTCATCATTGTTATTTTCGGATTGGCACTAGGACTTATACTTGATATTTCTAATATAGGAACCCCAGGGTTAGCTTCATTTCCTATGATTGGTTTTACTTCAAGTGTAACAATAACAGCACTTATTGTGACATTCTTTGTCGGTGGACAAAAACTTAGAAACACTTTTTTTAAACCTAAATTACCTAAAGAAGATGATGTTGTTCTAAATGATAACGAAGTTATTTTAGGAACAAAAGGTACACAACTTATATTTATTGTTCGTGCTTATTTTATTTTAGTGGGTATTGAAGGATTAAAAAGAATTATTTTAGGTGATAGTGGATCATCTTTAGCAAATTTTTACCCTTTGATTGCTTTCTTTGGAATTGCAGGTTCACTAATTTTAATTGACTCTAAAGCAAAAATTGTTAACAAGCACCAATATCTTATGAGAGGTGTAATTGAAATTATAGGGATACTCGCAGTGTTAGTGTTATCATATTATTTTAGTGCATGGATTAAAGACTTAATCGCATTGCCACAAATCTTCTTTGCGATGATTATTTCTAGTACTTTAGGTATGGTTTTCTCAGATTGGCGTGGAGGACCTACATTTAAATCACTATTGTTTGGCGGTATACCAATTGTATTAGCAGCCGTATTCCTTGTTGGGGGATCTCGTTTACTTGAAGCATTCACATTAGATGGTATGTTGCAAGTCATGGCATTTGGATTCTTTGGACAATTATTTTGGATGTTTGTGGGGATGGCCTTGCTAGTGTTTGTTGGTAAACAAAAATCAGTGGATATAGTTGCTCCAGGTATGGCTGGTAGTTTATCACACTCAGGTCTTACTGGTGCATGTACAGCTGGTGACTTAGGTGATATCGCTAAGGAAACTGCTCCGATTATGATTAATGTTCCATTTTTAGGACATTTATTCGTATTTACAATTTTAGCTGCAAGCGCAACAAGAGGAACGTTACTCTTGATTCCTAGTTTACTTGTTGTTTTAGTGGGTACAGTTTTAACTTATATTGCACTTAAAGTATTATCAAAAGCAAATCATGTGAAGTCTCAAGAAACTAAAGGTTTAATTTTCTTCTCTTTAGGATGGCAATTGGTTGCTGTATTTGGTGGATTGATTATGCTTAACTTTACTGGAATGAGTCTATCTTACGCAGCAATGGCTAATAGTAGTGCTATTTCGCACTTCGGATTATTTGCGTCTATTCAAGGTGGCATGTTTGGAGCTGAAGCTGCTGGTATGATTTCATTCATATTTGCAATGCCATTTCTTATCCACCCTGTTGTATTTGGTATATTTGGTAGAGCTATGGAAAATAATGGAGAAATGCCAAGAAAAGCAATACTCATTTTAGCAATATTAGGAGTTATTGGGGTTCTAGCAACATTAATTTTTCTTTAATTAAAATAATAAACCTAAAAAGACTCGCCTTACAAAGGTGAGTCTTTTCTTTTTTTATGCCATAATATTTTACATAAATAGCACAAATTCTATCTTTAATAAATCAACTGATATGGTTCAAGATTTATATTTAGTGATCATATCACATTATCATTGACAAATCTTAAATATTAGGGTAAAGTAATAAGAGCGAATATGGCCCAAAAAGTACTTATCAATGCGGGGTCATTTTTATTTGTAAAGGAGTTATAAAATGATTACAGTATCAAAACTGAGTTTAATATTTTCAGATAAAAAAATATTTGAAGATGTCAATTTAAAATTTTTACCAGGAAATTGCTATGGTGTTATCGGTGCAAACGGCGCTGGTAAATCAACATTTCTAAAACTACTATCTGGAGAAAAAGAACCAACTTCCGGAGAAATTATAATAGAAAAAAATAAGCGACTTGCTTTTTTAAGTCAAAATCAAAATGCATTTGATCAGTATACTGCTTTACAAACAGTATTTATGGGTCATAAAAAGCTATTTGATATCATGCAAGCTAAAGAAGTTATCTATCAAAAAGAAATCATAACAGATGCAGAAGGATATGCACTTTCACATTTGGAAGCTGATTTCGCAGAACTTGATGGTTGGGACGCAGAACCAGACGCAGAAAAGTTACTTAACGGCTTAAATGTTCCGGAAAGTGATTTTAATAAAAAAATGAGCGATATCTTACCGAAAAATAAGGTTAAGATTCTTTTAGCACAAGCTTTATTCGGAAATCCTGATATCTTGTTGCTTGATGAACCTACTAATAATCTTGACTTTGATGCGATCGCATGGTTAGAAAACTTTTTAATCAATTATCAAAATACAGTAATCACTGTATCACATGATCGTCATTTCTTAAATAATGTATGCACTCATATGGTAGATATTGATTACTTTCAAGCTAAATTATATGTTGGAAATTATGATTTTTGGATGGAGTCATCACAACTTGTTCAAAAGCTTATGGCAGATAAAAACAAGAAAAAAGAAGAACGAATTCAAGAACTAAAAACATTTATTGCAAGATTTAGCGCAAATCTATCTAAATCATCACAAGCAACATCAAGAAAAAAATCATTAGAAAAAATTGAACTTGATGAAATTATACCTTCAACAAGAAAATATCCTTTCATTGGTTTTGAAATTGAAAAACAATTAGGTAAAGATGTACTAGAAGTTAAAGATTTAAGTTTTTCATTAGATGGAGTTAAGTTATTCGAAAATATATCATTTACGATTAATCGTGGAGATAAAGTTGCATTATTTGGAGATAATGACCTTGCAAAGACTGCTTTATTAAAGATATTAGCAGAAGAAATAAACCCTGATTCAGGTACTATTAAATGGGGACAAACGGTTGTTAAGTCATATCTGCCTAGTGATAATGATGCCTATTTTGTTGGAAAAAATCAAAATCTTATTGAGTGGTTAAGACAATATTCAAAAGAACCTGCAGAATCATATATCAGAGGATTTCTAGGACGCATGCTATTTAGTGGAGACCAACCTTTAAAAGAAGTGAAGTTCTTATCAGGTGGAGAGAAAATGCGTTGTATGTATTCTAAACTCATGTTAGCTCAAGCAAATACATTATTAATTGATTCCCCGACTATACATTTGGACTTAGAAGCAATCCAATCGGTGAATAAAGGGTTAGAAGATTTTAAAGGGGCACTCATAGTTTCCTCTCATGACCACAATTTGTTACAATCTGTTTCTAATAAAATTGTTGAAATTGGTGATTTAGGTGCATATAGTTATGAAGGTACATTTGATGACTATATCAGTGACAAAGATATTAAACAAAAAAGGAAATTACTATACAAATAATTTATATCTATGAACTTGATATTAGTTTTATGCTTGAAGAAATAATACTCATTTATGAAACAAAAATAATTAAAAGATATATTTGGTTACCATTTGGCTTCTATTGCTATTATTGAGTAAAAGTGATAAAATATACATTAACTATTTGAGTTTGATATTCAATGGAGGTGAACGCAATTAACGATTTTAAGTTATATACTATTGAAGAGGTTTCTGGAATACTAAAAGTTACACCAAGAACAATATACAATTTTATTAAACATAACAATTTAAAAGCTGTAAAAATCGGAAAGTACTGGAGAGTTACTGATGCCGCACTTCAAGAGTTCATCAATCAAGGTACAAAAAAGCATAGCATCTAGCTTTTTAATGTGCTAATTTCACGAATTTAAATATAAAACGAACGCAGATTGCGTTTTTTTTACGCTTAAATATACAAACTGCAATCACAAGATAAATTAATTATTTTTTTTATTTCAAACTTAATTTAAAATCGTCTTAATTCTTAATTATCTCTTACGTTTTGGTCATGCAAGAAAATAACTGAAGTCTATATGCTATAATCAATAATAAGCATGAAAAATATATTTTGATGAGATGAGGGTAAGACTATGCAAACATTTTTCGAGATCGTATTGATCATCACTGGATTTTTATCATTGATTCCAGTTGTTAACATGTTTAGAAATAGAAATGATCATAAATATGCTTGTTTGAAAGTGCTAATTTATTCTACATTTTTTTGGACATTCCTTATATTTATAGAAAGACTTTCAACCAACACATTATTAATTTATTATTCAGGCATGCTCAGATATCCGTTAAAATTATTGTTCGCAGCACTCATGTTGTGCACAATTTTTCAGTATATTGAGTTAAAGTTTCCAAAATCACTTAAATTATTTCTAAGTCTTTTAATATTGGCAGATTTAATCTTAGCACTTACGAATTCGCAAACTTTACTAATGTTAGATCTAAAATATGCTAATCTTGTTTCATTTAATGATCTTTACACAGCAAACAATGGCATTGTTTTTATTTATCATCTAGTGATTAGTTATGCGATAGCATTAGGCGCAATCATCTTGCTTTTTGTTTTTCTTGCAAAGCATAAAGGAGTTAGACAATATAAAGAAGTCACTAGAATGATGGCTGTCAGTGTTTTAGCTGTTTTAGCTTTTAATCTTTTACAATTATTTCTTTTCATAGTTAATGTTGATTTGACATATATATCCTTGGTTTTTGTTGCTTACATTTTATATGATGTCATCTATAGAAAAGATATGATTTTTAATCTACGAACATCTGGAAGAAGTGAGATACTAGCTAATATGCGTGAGATGTATATACTAACAGATGCCAATAAAAAGATTATTGAGATTAGTCCTCTACTATTAGAAAAATATAGTTTGATCATCAATGAGATAATGGGAAAACCACTTGATCTAATAGTTTCTAAACTTGCTGATAGAGTTACATTATATAGTGAATACAATATGGATGAAGAATCATATGAAGGTATGGATCATTATCATTTACGTGAAAAAGAGTTTAAACTCAACGGAATGAATGAATATGGTTATATGATGTTGTTATATGATGAAACACAGGTATATAACTTATTAAGAGAATTAAATCATTTAAGTAATTATGATTCAATGACTGGACTTAATAATCGTAACTATATTGAACACAAAATTAAAGAATTTGGAGAAACAGAGCATGTTGGCGTGTTTTCTCTTGATCTCAATGGATTAAAAATTAATAATGATTATTTAGGACATGAGCGTGGCGATTATTTGCTAAAATCAATTTCAAAAAAAATAAAAGAAGTCTTTAAAGATATTCAACATAAAGAGATTGCAAGAATTGGTGGTGACGAGTTCATCATTATTGTAAGGGATATTAAAAAAGAAGTATTAGACAAAAAGAAAATCGAATTATTAGATATTTGTGAAAACAAAGATATTGAAAAAACAATAAGTGTTTCTATAGGTCTTGCGTATGATGAAGTTGGGGATTTCAGTATTTACAGTCTTATTCAGAAAGCCGATGCTTTAATGTATGATATGAAATCAAAAGTCTCAAAAGCTTATCAGGAGAAAATGATTGAATATATTAAATTACAAGATAAGTATATGAGATAGTATTTTAATTAAGATATTATCTAGAATTAAGTTAAATTTACTATTTTTAGGGTAGTGTTAACGACTTTATCTTTTATTCTTTTAAGTAATCATATATAATAAAAATAAAAGCTAGGCATAAAAAAGCTTTTATCTATTATATAGATATAAAAGGAGAGACTATAAATGAATCGTTTTAAAACATCCATTGCAAGAACGAAGAGTTTAATTAGTATAAAAACATATAAGAGACCGCATATCTTTATTATCCTTATGATGATTTTATTTAATGTATTCATTTTATTGATTGCTGCTGGTATAGCTTTGACTATCGACGATAGTTTTACCTCTTATATCGATGCACTTATGAATGGA
>CAKMKH010000087.1 GCA_927441705.1 uncultured Acholeplasmataceae bacterium
AAAGGGACTGTAAAGAAATAAAACAGACCTAAACAAAAACCGAGTCTCCTAAAAGACCCGGTTTTTTGGTATAATTGAAGTATGTCAAGTACTCAATTAAATCAAGTTTATTTTAACGCAAAACAGCTAAAATTACCACTATCTACAGGAATTTTAATACCATTTGATAGTGAAGCAAGAACATTTGACGAAGTATTTTCAAAGTTGGAGGTCAAAAAGTACTTAAAAACCGAAAGAGATCCGAGAGGACGTGTCGGTTATGATCCTGTCAACATGCTCAAATTGATTCTGTTTTGCCAGATGGAAAACATCACAAGTTTAAGAGCCATGGAAAAAGCAGCAAGAAATGATATTAGAATCATGTGGTTAACAGATGAACTACAGCCAACGCATCAAACGATTAAGGATTTCATGGATCGCTATTTGACTCGAAATCTAGAACATATTTATCATGATCTTAATCATTTTTTGATTAAAGATGAAAGCATAGATGTAGAGAAACTCTATATAGATGGCACAAAGATTGAAGCAAACGCAAACAAATACACCTTTATCTGGAAAAGGTCATTAGAAAAATTTAGAGATAAATTATATATAAAAATCACAAAACAAATCAAAGAACTGAATGATAACTATCAAATGATGGATATCTTTTTTCCAATATATGAAGTGTATGAAATAGATTACCTAAAAAGAATACTAGACTTTCTAACACGTGAACTTGAAAAACAAGGCACACAGTTCGTATATGGAAAAGGTCAAAGAAAAACAGCTCTACAAAGAGATTATGAAAACATGAATGCATACCTGATAAAGCTCATTGAATATAATGACTTTATCAAGACGATAGGTCCTAATCGAAATTCATGTGCAAGAACCGATCATGACGCAACATTTATGCACATGAAAGAAGATCATATGAGAAATAGTCAACTAAAAGCAGGATATAATGTTCAAATTGGGGTATCTGATGAATACATTCTACACCTGGATATTTTTCAAGATCGAAGTGACTATCAAACACTGATTCCTTTTTTAGAAGGATATCAAAAAGTATATGGCAGTTATCCGTTATACCCTGTAGCAGATGCAGGATATGGAGGATTAACAAATTATAGATATATCAAAGCGTGTAATCTGAAATTATATCAAAAGTACGGTATGTATAGCAAAGACACATCAGATAAGAAAAGAATCACTGATCCATATTTCTCACACGACCTCATAAAAGTAGACCATGATTACATCGCAAAAAATGGCGAGAGATTGACTTATCTCTATCATAATCAACGAGGTAATGATGTCTATCAGTTACCCAACGGTAAAACTAAAGAAATCAATGAAGAAAACATAGCTTATCAAAAAGAAGTCATCGCAAACTTAACATCACCATTAGGTATTGAACTTAGAACACAGCGCTCCATACAAGTTGAAGGTGCATTTGGTGTCATCAAAGAGGCCATGAAATTTAGAAGATTTAAACGTCGTGGTATTCAAAATGTTAAGTTTGAGCTTACGTTAATCGCAATCGGGTATAATTTAGCGAAATACCATAAGAAAAAGTATAGAATCATAGAATAATTTTCTAGTTGAAAACTAAAGATTTGAGTTTATCTCTTTTTAGTGTGCTCAAAAACAGATACTTTTAGAGATTTATCCACATTTATAAAGAAAAAAGGACTGTGTAGTCCATGAAGATATTTAAAACTTCATTTCTTTACAGTCCCCTTTTTTTATGTTTAGTAAAAATGTTAATAATATTTTTTAAAAAAACTACATGAAGTCATATGGAGATATATCGTCATCTTCA
This sequence comes from uncultured Acholeplasmataceae bacterium, assembly GCA_927441705.1. GTDB lineage: Bacteria > Bacillota_I > Bacilli_A > Acholeplasmatales > Acholeplasmataceae > Mariniplasma. The sequence continues at coordinate 1,811 of CAKMKH010000087.1, forward strand.
TGTTTCATGGCTTCAATATCTTCATTTAATCTAAGTGCTAGAGTTGTTTGTCTCTTGCTTGATACTCGGTTAGCGGCATATATTAATAATTTCATGTCTCCTAAGATAATTAAGTATTGTTTTGCTCTAGTGATTGCGGTATATATAAGCTCTTTTCTTAGCATATGCATATAATTTTTAACCATAGGTATCATCACAATTTTATATTCGCTACCTTGAGATTTGTGTATCGATATAGCATAAGCTAAACTGATTTCATCAAGATCTTGTTTTTCATATAAAACATCATTATCATCAAATGAAACAATAACGTGAGTTTCTTTTTCTTCATTTGTAGTAATGCTTTTAATAACACCAATATCACCATTCATGATGAGTCGTTTAGGATCATTAACAAGTTGAATGACTTTATCATTCTCGTAAAAGACTTTTTCTTTATAAACAAGTTTATTTTTTTTATGTGTATTGAACTGGTCTTGCAAGATTTCATTGAATCTATCAATACCTAGTTCACCTTTATACATAGGTGCTAAGACTTGAATATCATCAATCATAGAATATCCTTTTTGTAGTGCACCTTGAATTTGGTTTATAATTGTTTGCTGTATTTTTTGGTTTTGAGCATGAAATAAATAAACGTCATTACCAGACACTAAATCATCATAAGTTAGTTGTTGCTGATTAACTGCTTGCGCTAAAGAAATAATATTTGAATCTTTAGCTTGTCTATGAATCTCATAAAGTTTTACAACCTCTATTTTTTTAGACTCGATTAAATCTGCCAAGACTTGTCCTGGTCCTACTGAAGGTAATTGATCGACATCTCCTACAATAATAATCTGTGCTGTATCTTTGATTGCTTCAAAAAGTCTTCCTGCAAGAAATATATCAATCATTGATGATTCATCAATGATAATAAGATCTTGAGGTAATAAATGTGACTCATCATATGCAAACATGCCTTCATAGTTATAGCCTAGATGTCTATGGATGGTAGATGTTTGAATATTAAGTAGTTCTTTCATCCGTTTGGCAGCTCTTCCTGTAGGCGCAAGACAAGCGATTTTTTCATATATATTTGGATTTTCAAAGTCTAGTTTATGATAAATTCGATAAACTTCTAATAATCCATCGATAATCGTCGTTTTACCTGTTCCAGGTCCACCAGTTATAATAGATATTTTATGTGTTAATGCATGGAGTATAGCTTCTTTTTGAACATCTGTATACCCAATATTTTTTTTGATTTCGACAGCATCAATTAATGTCTTTACATAAGTATCATCCATAAATTGGTCTGTTATTGTATTTAACTCTGAAATCTTTTCGGCTAATTTAATTTCTGTATAATATGATAGCGATAAATAATAGCGCTCATCTTCAATAACTATTCTTTTTTCTTCTAGTAGTGCTTTAATAGCATCATCGATTTGAAATTCAATACCTAAAATCGTATCTGTTTGTTTTTTGAGTTGATCAAATGTCAAATATAGATCACCATTTTGATAAGCAATATGTTCTAAAGCAAATAAAATAGCAGCTTTTATGCGTCTTATATCAGATTTTGAAATGCCTAATTTTTGAGCAATCTCATCGGCTTTCATAAATCCAATACCTTCGATATCGTCAATCAAACGATAAGGATTTTCTTCAAGTTTTTCGATAGTCAACATATGATATTTATTCAAAAGTTTCATTGCTAGTTTTGCTGTTAGATCATATCCATATAATGTCACTAAAATATGTTCATTAGTCTGGTTTTCTTGAAGTTGTTGATGAAATTTTGCAATTCTTACACTGCTTAATTTCACTTTCTTTAAAACACTTGGATCTTCAATAATTTTAGTTATAGCTTGATCACCTAAAAGTTCAACTATTTTTTCAGCAGTCTTAGGTCCAATACCATCGAAAAAAGAGCTTGACAAATAACTAATCAAGCCGGATTTAGATTGTTTTTCAGCTTTTTTAAAAGACTCAACTTTTAATTGTTCCCCATATTGCGGATGTTTAATCCACTCGCCTTCAAACTCATAAATAACATCTTCACTAATCTTAGGAAAGTATCCTACTATGGTTACTAGATTATCTTCTTCTGTAACTAATCTAGCTATTGAATAGCTATTATCTTCGTTATGAAAAACATAGTTTTTAATTTTTCCGATTACATGACTCATAAATCCTCCATAACGACCTCTATAACCCAAATTATACCATGTATAATCTTATAAAAAAAGGAATTAAATTCCCTTTTAACTATATAGTCTTTTCTTTTTATCCATAAATACTTCTGAGATAAAACCAGATCCAACGCATACTTCATTTTGATAAAAAGCGCAAACTTGTCCTGGTGTAACCGCTCTAACTTTTTGAGGATAAGTAACTCTAATTGTTTTTTCATCAATCCATGTTATAGATACATCATGATCTTTTTGGCGATATCTAAATTTAGCTGTTAATTTTCCTGTTATTTTTTTACCACGCCAAACAACATCAGTAATAATCGCTTCATCTGAATAAAGATGTGGGTGATCGAAGTCTGGTTCTATATATAATGTATTTGTGTTAAGATCTTTACCCACAACATACCATGCTCCTGAGTCTTCTTTCGTTCCACCAATACCTAAGCCTTTTCTTTGGCCTATCGTATAGTTCATTAACCCCATATGCTTTTTCATGTAAGTTCCATCAAGTTTTTTCATATCTCCTGGTTGTGCAGGTAGGTAATTAGATAAAAACTCATTGAAATGTCTTTCTCCAATAAAGCATATACCTGTAGAATCTTTTTTCTTTGCAGTAGCTAGATCTTGTTCTAGCGCTATTTTTCTTACTTCACTTTTGTCTAAATGACCTATTGGAAATATAACATTTTTTAACTGGTCTTCTCTTAATTGCGATAAAAAATATGTTTGATCCTTATTTTGATCTAAAGCTCTAATTAATTTTGGATGAGACCCAGATAAATCAACTTGAGCATAATGCCCCATTGCGATATAATCAGCATCAAATTTTTGAACATAATCAACAAATGCTTTAAATTTTATTTCGTTGTTACATAATACATCAGGATTTGGTGTTCTATTTTTCTTGTATTCATCTAAAAAGTATGTGAACACACGATCCCAATAATCATCTATAAAATCTACTTTGTGTAGTTTAATATTTAATTTTTCTGCGACAGCTAGAGCATCTTGATAATCCTTTTCTTGTTCACAAACTTCATCAAATCTTGTTGGATTTCCTTTGTAGTCAAGATTAGTTGCACTATCCCAATTACGCATAAAAACGGCTTCTACATCGTAGCCGTCTTTTAATAGGAGATATGCTGCGACACTACTGTCAACGCCTCCTGATAAACCTATTATTACTTTCTTATTTTTCTTCATCATATCACTTTCTTTTTTACATCACTAGGCATTCTATATTCTCCACGTGGTGAAAGACTGATACCCAATATTTTTGGTCCTTCAGGGAGTGTTTGTCTCTTAAATTGTTGTGTATAAAAACGCTTGAAAAAACGATTAACATATAATCTAGATGATTCATCATCCAAATCAAAAGCTTTTTCAACCAGCCATTTAGTTTTAACTTCATCAGCACCCATTTGGAGATGATGGTATAAAATAAAATCATTAATATCATATCTTCCAATTGATTTTTCTGTATCTTGATTAGATATGAGTTCTGGTGTAATCGGTGCTTCTAAGATTTGATTTAAAATAGCAGCTATTTTTTTATATTGGTGTTTAGCGTGGTAATCAATTAAAATTTTAACCCAAGTTTTAGGTAGACCAGAATTAATTGCATACATACTCATTTGATCACCATTATAAGTCATCCAACCTAATGCAATTTCTGATAGGTCTCCTGTTCCTAATACAAATCCACCATATTTATTAGCTAAATTCATTAAAATCAGTGTGCGCATTCTAGCTTGAGTGTTTTCATAGGTAACATCTAAATCTTCATGTTTAATTGACTTTAAATGCAAGTCTACAGCTTCGCTGATAGGAATCTCAAGTGTAGTGACACCTAGGTTTTCCATGAGCTCTAATGCTGCATTTTTTGATTTTTTTGAAGTTACTTCTGCAGGCATAGTAACCGCAATAATATCTTTTGGATCACGTTTTAAATAAAGCATTGCTTGATGACTAACTAATAAAGCTAATGCGGAATCTAGGCCACCAGAAATACCAATAACAATCTTATTTGCGGATACAGGAAGCGATTCTAATCGCTTGATTAAAGCAAATATTTGTAAATGGTTTGCTACTTTAATATCTTCTACTTGATGATGTTTTGATATAAAAGGTGTTTGGTCTAATGCTTTTTCAAAGGTATATGTTTCACTTTCAGTGATGTCTATTGGAATATATTGATATTGATCTTTTAATTGTAGATGCATATCTCTATATGTACTATCTTGTCTTTTTTGATAATTGATACCCATGATGTCAATATCTGCGTAAAGATGTGTTTCTTCATCAGTAAAAGCTTGACTCTCAACGACTAATTCTCCTAGTGCAGCAATTACTTTATGACTTGAAAACACTGTTTCACTACTTGATTCGTAATGTCCGGAAGTTGTATAAACATAAGCTGCCATTTGTTTTCTAGAATGATCTAAAACAACATTTCTTCTTAATGTTTGTTTACCTACGTATTCACTAGATGCAGATAGATTAAAAATTAGATTTGCTCCAGCTAAACTCATATCATCACTTGGTGCATAAGTTGCCCATACATCTTGACAAATTTCAACACCAAAACGAATATATTTATCTTTATCTTCAAAAACTAAGTATCCGAAAGGAACTTTTTGCCCTAATAAGTCTATTTCTTTTAAAGGTGTGTCTTTACCTGAATGAAACCATCTTTTTTCATAAAATTCATGATAATTAGGTAGGTAATGTTTAGGTATAACCCCTAAGATTGAGTTCTTTTTAATAACAACAGCACAATTATATAAAATGCCATAGATATCTAAAGGTATTCCGATGATATAAACACCTTGATAAGTGCTTTTACTCATAATATATTTAAGGGCATGTTTCGCTCCTTCAATAAAAGATTCTTGATAAAATAAATCACTTGCGCTATATCCAGAAATAGTTAGTTCAGGAAAAACAGTGATAGTCGCTTTTGATTGATTTAAAACTTCAAGTATTTCTTTTTTATTAAATTCTATATCGCCAACTGATATCCTTGGCGTCACAGCAGCAACTTTTATAAATCCATATTTATACATAATTATCCCTCGTATAATCCGTGTTTATTTATATAATCATATACTTCACTAGTAAGTAAGTTTTTATGTTTATGAATATCATTTCTTATTTCTGTAGAAGATATATCCATATCAAAATCAAGAAATAAGAACTTATGATCTATAGTTTCAAACATCTTTTCAGCTTGATCAATAGTCATATAATGGTTTCTGTTGATTACGATAAACGGATATTTTTTTAACAATTTTTTATATTCTATCCATTTATTTAATGATTCTAAGTTGTCAGAGCCAATCACAAAATGTAAATTGTTATATGTTTTTGATAATAAATCTAGTGCTCCAATAGTGCCTTTAAATCCACTTTTTTGCTCCAAATCAGAAACTGTTACTTGATTTTTAAATATATGTGTCATGAGTAAAATCATATCCTGACGATATTTAAATTGTATTAATGTTGACTTCTTATAATCATCACCTACTGGTAAAATGATTATTTTAGAATCAGGGAAAGTATCAAGCAGTTTCTTAATAATATTTAGATGTGCAATTGTTGGTGGATTGAATGACCCACCATAAACTATATTCATATAACCACCATACATATTATATCATATTTATAAGTTATAAAGGAGTTGTGGAGATGTTTTAAAGCAGTAAGAATTACAAAATTATTTAATTTTATTTATAAAAAGCGTTTCATTTTGAAATGAAAAATAGAATTGATATAATAAAGGTGTATTATATTAGAAAAACGCGATCAAAGGAGAGCGATGCATATGGACTTGAAAGAAAGATATTTCAGTAAAATTAGATCTGAAAGATTACGCTTAACTAAATCTAGAAAAGCGATGATTGACATCTTAGAAGATAAACACTTAACATTTAAGGAAATTCAAAAAGCATTAGCTAATCGTGGTTTTTATAATGTTTCGACTATTTATAACAATTTAGAGTTCTTAATGGAACACAAAATGGTTGTCGAAATATATATTAACAATGTAAAATATTACGATTTAGCAATGGATAATCCGATGCACAGTGCTGATAGTCACATTCATGTGATGAATAAAGAAACAAATGAAATCACTGAAGTAAACAGTCCTGAGATATTTGATTATATTATGAAGCATGACTCATTTAAAGATCTTGATCTAGAATATATTAGAATCATTATATCTGCAAATAAGAAACGTAAATAATGAAAAGGCACAATGTGCCTTTTTATTTTTCTAATGCAGATATGAATAAATCAGCTGTAGAGCGATTGGTTGCTAAAGGTATTTCATAGTGGTCACTAAGTCTCAATAATGCTGAAACATCTGGTTCATGAGGTTGAGCAGTTAAAGGATCTCTAAAGAATATAATCATATCAATTAACTGGTTTGCTACCATAGAACCAATTTCTTGGTCTCCGCCTAGGGGACCAGATTTTTTTAAATGAATGCTTAATCCTGTATATTTCACTAACATAGATCCTGTAGTTCCTGTTGCATATAATTCATGGGTACTAAATATATTTAGATGTTCCTTAACAAAAGCAACCATATCTGCTTTCTTTTTATCATGTGCAATTAATGCTATTTTCATATTAAATCCTTTCTGCAACTCGCATTTTAGCTGATTTTGATCTTGAGTTTACTTCCATTTCTTCAGCTGTTGGATAATGCGGTTTTTTTGTAATTAGTTTTAGTTTTATGTTTTCATCAATCATAACTGGTAAATTCTTAGGAAGACTTGATGAACTCTCAGTTTTGAAAAAATGTTTAACAATCCGGTCTTCTAAAGAATGAAATGTAATTACAACTATTCTTCCACCAGGATTTAACATCTCTACTGCTTGAGACAAAACCTCTTCTAAAACACCAAGTTCATGATTTACAGCAATTCTTAAAGCCTGAAATACTTTTTTAGCGCTATGTCCTTTTTCTTTATAATTGACTTGATCTGTAATCTTTACTAGATCCATTGTTGTTTTTAAAGGACGATGATCGATAATACGATTGGCAATCTTATATGCATTTTTTTCTTCACCATAAATGAAAAATAGTTTTGCGAGTTCATCTTTGTCATATGTGTTGACAATTTCTTCGGCTGTAAGTGTTTGTGATTGATCCATCCGCATATCTAGTTTTGCATCCTTTAAATACGTAAAACCTCTAGTTGGATCATCTATTTGAAAACTAGACATTCCTAAATCTAAAAGTAGCCCATCAATTTTTGTGATGCCTTCTTCATTAAGTTTTGTTTTTAAATATCTAAAGTTGCTTTTGATGATTTTGTAGTTACTAAAATCCTTCAACACTTCTTTTGCATAACTAATCGCATAATCATCTTGATCAAATGCATAAAGAAAGCCCTTTTCTAGATTTTCTAGTATTTTTTTTGAATGACCAGCACCACCCAAAGTCCCATCGATATAACATCCATTTTTATTTACATTTAAATATTCAATTGCTTCATCTAATAAGACAGTTACGTGCTTCATCGTGTCACTTCTTTCAATATATTTTATGTATAAATCAACTATATATGAATTTATTTATTTTGTCAATTTACTAAAAGAAAAAGGTGCCTTAGGCACCCTTCCTTAATCCTCTTTGGATTCTTTTTTGGTTAATACTTGTTGTCCTTTGTAATAACCACTGTTTGGTGTTACACGGTGTGGTAATGTAAACTCACCCGTTTGTGGGCACACAACTAACGCAGGAGCAGTCAATTTATAATGCGTACGACGTTTTCTCTTCGCAGTTTTACCCGTTCTTCTAAATGGAACAGCCATCTGTTCACCTCCTATTTTTTCAAGAGCTTATCTAGATCAGCAAATGCAGGATGTGGACTCTTTTCCTTTTCAAAAAGGATCTCTTTTGCATCTGGATGATAGATGGTATACGGTTTTTCACTTATAATATATCCGAAAATGATATCTGATAATACAAAGTCATCTGATAATATAAAATCAGCATCTTCATCATCTCCAAGAACAATTTCTTCTGTAATATCCATATGATATGGTACAGGTTTTAAAGTCTTAGAACATGCAAGTTCCATATCTACACTAAGCTTCATATCAAGTATTATTATATCTTCTTGGTGCTTTATGTCTATATGTATTTGTGCTGGTTTAATTGACAGAATATCCTCGATATCTTCAATCTCTTTTTGATAATCATAAGTTAAATCAAGTGAGGTCTTTTCTTTTAATTCATGTAGAAATATTCTCATAATATCACCTCAACGAAAGTATTATACAAAAAAATTGCTTAAATGTCAATGTATTCATATAAATTGCCTCCTATCTAAGGCGATTTAATATGGATTTTTGTTTTCTTTTCTTTAATTTAAATAAATCTTTGATTTGTTGCTTGGTTTAAACTATTATTTATAATTATTATATCTATCTAATAGATGTGATTTTAATAAATCTTTGATATTTAAGTTTAACTCTATTTTATCAAATATCGCAAAGAGTAGTCAAATCAATATATGATTTTTTCATTGAATGAAGGACTTACTCGTCAACAATTACTCCATCAAGTAGTAATTGTCTAAATTCTTCTTTATTTACATCTAAAATGTAATCTGTAATTTCATCTCTATCAAAAATATCATCAATGACTTTCTTGGTAAACTCTTTTCCAATAAATAAATTTTCAAATTGCTCTAATGGCTTTGTATCAAAATAATCGCCTAATATCTTGAAATTGTCAATTAGCCCGTCATGTAAGTCAATCATAACTTCTATTAAGCCACCAGTGATTCTTCTTTTTAATGTTTTTGTATGTGGAGGTTGTTTTTTATAAATCCACTCTTTTGACTCATATTTTTTAGCCATTTCTTTGACTTTTTTAATTTCTTCTTCGTTTAATTCATACGTTTGATTGGTCATCGTGTTCTCAAAATGTTTGATGAGCTGCTCTTGAGTCATATTGTTTAGATAAGGTTTTAAGTTTGTTACTCTTGAGCGCACGCTATTAACACCTTTACTGACTAACTTTTCATCAGATGGTGTAATTGCTCTTACCATGGTTTCTAAATCACAATCATATAAGAATGTTCCATGCATGAGCATACCATACTTATTTTGTAAAAATGCATTCCCAGATATTTTTTTACCTTCGAATAATAAATCATTGCGACCACTAAACTCAATATTTATATTTAATAGTTTCATTGAATCTATAATTTTAGATAAATATGTTTTAAAACTAAAATTATTGTTTTGTTTTTTTGTAATGATTGAAAACATAGTATTTCTATGATCTGCATAAACACACCCACCACCAGTAGGTCTTCTATATACATCAATACTGTTTTCTTTTAAAAAGTTTAGGTTTACTTCGTTCTCAATCACTTGATTTTTTCCGATTACTACACCATGAATTTCCCATGTGAAAAAATAAGTTTCCCCTTCTTTTAACTTCTCATTTAATATATACTCTTCTAAAGCAAAATAAAAATATGGCTTTAAATTTCCTTCATTATGATGTCTTACTAAAATCATATCGAATCCTCCGACAAATTTTTCTACTCAAATTATACCATGTAATACTTCTATTAAAAAGTAGAATGTTTTGAACATTAAAGGAATGCAAATTATAAACTTTCTTAAATGAACGTGATATAATATAAACAAATAAAAAGGTGGTGTTTGAAGATGGTTTTTGTTAAGCTGTTTGTTATTTCATTTGTTATATTTTTCGTCATTGACTTAGTTTGGTTAGGTTTAATTGCAAAAAACTTATATCGACAATACATTGGTGGATTATTAAAAACTGATGTGAATTGGATAGCAGCAATCGTATTTTATCTCATGTTTATCGCAGGTTTAGTGCTATTTGTATTAATTCCAGGTGTTGATAAACAAAGTTTGAGTCACGTGATGTTATATGGCGCACTATTTGGTTTAATTACTTATGCTACTTATGATTTAACTAACTTAGCCACTCTAAAAGATTGGCCCATACAAATTACACTTATTGACTTAGCTTGGGGTACATTTTTAGGTTTTTCTACTTCTACGGTATCTTATCTAATTTATAACACAATCTTTTAGGAGGAAATAAAAAATGCAATCCATGACTTTAAATAATACATTTTTATACAATTCTTTTATCATTGGTGCAAAAAATGTTATTTCAGAAAAAAACAATTTAAATAAAATCAATGTGTTCCCTGTTGCTGATGGTGATACTGGAACTAACTTAGCTTCACTTATGAACTCAATTATTGAAAAATCAAGTTTAAAAGAAACATCCTCTGAGACCATGCAATCCATAGTAGATGCAGCTATTGAGGGTGCTCGTGGAAATTCTGGTATTATATTTGCATCTTATATTAATGGTTTTTATGAATCCATACATAAGGATGAATTAACCATCGAAGAATATATTGAGATTGTTACAAATGCCTATAACGAAGCATACAAATCTATTTACGAACCTGTAGAAGGTACGATGATCACTGTTATGAGAGCATGGGCGAATGCTCTATCTAGTTTAAAAGATGCAAGCCATTCAGCTCTTGATTTGTTTGTTAAAGCTTATGATGTTGTATTAATCGAACTTAAGAAAACTACTGAAATGCTAGCAGTTTTAAAAGAAAACAAAGTTGTTGATGCTGGTGCTAAAGGATTTGTTCATTTTATTGAAGGATTTATTAAATCACTAAAGGGTGAGCAACCAACTATTGAATTTCATGATATTCCTGATATTTCTGAAGAACTTCATATTGATAAACTTGAAGATTCACAATATAGATATTGCACTGAAGCGTTAATTTCTGCTAATGATTTAGATCAAAATCAAATCAAAGGTCACTTAAAAACAATCGGCGATTCATTAGTCATTGCTGGTAATAAGAGACGTTTAAGAGTACATATTCATACTGATTTTCCAGAACAAGTTTTCCAATATTTATCAACTCATGGCAGTATTCTTGAACAAAAAGTTGATGATATGGTTAGACAATTTGAAATGGTTAATCATAAAAAGTATGATATTGCTTTAGTGACAGATTCAATTGCGGATCTGCCTAAATCATTAGTCGATCAATATCAAATCCATCAATATCCTTTGGGATTGATGATTGATGATACAACTTATTATGATAAGCTTACGATTCAATCAGCTGATTTTTATCAAATGATGGATAGCTTAAAAGTGTATCCAACATCATCTCAACCAAATCCAAAATCACTTGCTAATTTCTTTTCACAATTAACAACTTATTATGATAAAATAATCGTTTTAACTGTTTCTTCTAAGATGAGTGGTACATATCAAACATTTGTGGATGCTACATCTAAATTTGCTGATAAAAATATCACTGTCATTGACTCATTACAAAACTCTGGTGCTGAAGGTCTTCTTGTTTTAAAAGCTGCTCAAGCTATAGAAGCTGGTATGCCATATGATGAACTTGTAAATTATATCAATGACCTTAAAAAAGAATCAAAAATATTAGTAAGTGTTCAAACTTTAAAATACATGGTCAAAGGTGGTCGTGTTAAAAAAGTTACTGGTTTAATTGGGAAAATACTAAATTTAAAACCTGTCATCTCCATTGATGAAAAAGGTGAAGGTATCATTTTTGATAAAGGTTTTAGTATAAAAACAAGTAATAAGAAAATATTTAATCATATTGAATCTGTGTTAAAAAATAATGAGATTGATTCATATGCAATTGTGCATGCTAATGCACAAGATAGAGCAGATGAATACAAACAAGTCTATAAAGATTTAATTGGAAAAGATCCAGAATATATTATGGATATATCTAGTATTGTTGCACTTAGTGCTGGTATCGGTACTGTTGCAATCGCCTACGTGAAAGGGGCCAAAAAAGTATGATGTTTTTAATTAGTTTGTTAGTTTTATTTGTTTTCTTTGTCACATTCTTCATCATTGCACAAGTCAAAAAGAATAATGGTATTGCTGATATGGCATGGGGATTAGGTTTTGTTGTTGTTGCAATCACTTCGATGATATTTACAAGTAATTATTCTATATTAGGCATTACAATAACGGCTTTAGTAGCAATTTGGGGATTTAGATTATTCTTTTATATAGGTATTAGAAATTGGAATAAACCTGAAGATTATCGTTATGTAGACATGAGAAAAAGATGGGAACCACATGTTGTTATCAAGGCATTCATTTTTGTTTTTATGCTTCAAATGGCTTTCTTATACATTATATCTGCACCAATTCAAATAACACATTTTATTAATAATGAAGTTTCTGGATTAGGTTTTATCCCTTATTTCTTAGGATTAATTATTTGGATTATCGGATTTATATTCGAAGCTGTTGGTGATGCACAGTTAAAAACATTCAAGAAAGATCCAAAAAATAAAGGTAAAATCATGACCAAAGGCTTATGGAGTTATACAAGACATCCAAATTACTTTGGAGAATCAGCAATGTGGTTTGGTATTTGGATTATTTCATTAGCTTCTCTAAATTTACTAGCATTAGTAGGTTTAATAGGTCCTTTATTTATTACTTACTTACTACTTTATGTATCAGGTGTTCCTTTATTGGAAAATAAATATAAAGATAGAGAAGATTTTCAAGCTTACCAAAAAAGAACTCCAAAGTTCTTTCCGCTTCCACCTAAAAAAGATTAAGAACCTACGGGTTCTTTTTTTTCGAAAAAAAAGTACTTACTAAGTAAGTACTAATTTTTAAACATATTTTTAAATTTATCCCAAGCAGATGCTTTTTCTTTTGCTTCTAATCCTTCTAGTTGTTCATAAAGTTTCTTCTCTTGTGATGATAAATTTTTAGGCACTTTAATTTGAACAATAACTTGTTGATCACCTTTACGTTTAGTTCTAACATTTGAAATTCCCTTTTCTCTCATGCGTAGAGTAGTTCCATGTTCAATACCTGCTGGTATTTTTAAATCTACCTCACCATAAATTGTTGGTATTTCAATTGTAGCGCCTAAAACTGCTTGTGTAATCGTAATTGGAACTTCTAAAATAACATCATCTTGATGACGTTTGAAGACCTTATGTGGTCTAACTCTAAAGTTAAGATATAAATCGCCTTTAGGTCCACCTTTTGTGCCTCCATTACCGTAGCCAGCTACCTTTAAGCTCATGTTTGTATCAACACCAGCTGGAACGTTAACATCAACAGTTTTTGTGACTTTTTCAATACCTGTACCATGACATGTATTACAACGTTTTTTAATAATCTTACCTTGTCCACCACATTTAGGACAAACTTGTTGGCTTCTTACAGTACCAAACATCGTTCTTTGATCAACATTGATATAGCCATCTCCATGACAACGATCACATGCTTCAACATCTTTCGAAGATTCTGCACCTAAGCCGTGACATACATGACATTCTTCTTCAACTTGAACAGAAATACTTTTTTTAGTTCCTAAAGCAGCTTCTAGAAAATCAATAGTCATTGATTTTTCCAAGTCATCTCCACGTTGTGGTCCATTATAGTTTTGTTGTCTTTGAGAACGTGAACCTCCTCCAAAAAATTGTGAGAAGATATCCCCAAATCCACCAAAATCTCCAAAGCCTTCGAATCCTTGACCTCCACCACCAAATGGACTACCTTGATGACCATATTGATCATAAGCAGCCTTCTTTTGAGGATCATTTAGTGTATCATAAGCTTCTTGAACTTCTTTAAATTTAGTTTCCGCATTGTCTTCTTTTGATATGTCAGGATGGTATTTTTTTGCAAGGGTTCGATACGCTTTTTTTATCTCATCATCACTTGCGCCTTTTTTTAAGCCTAATATTTCATAATAATCTCTTTTATTTGCCATAAATCATCAACTCCATAGTGCTAAAGGGGCAATGCCCCTTTTGCTTATTTTTCTTCAAATTCTGCGTCGACAGTAGTATGACCGTCTTCGTCTTTAGATTCTTCTGATTGCGTATCTTGTTGGTCAGCTTGTTGAGTCTTTTGATATGCTTTTACAGCAATCTCTTGAGCATCTTTTTCAAGTGCTTCTTTTTTAGATTTGATTAAATCAATATCATCACTCTTTAAAGCTTCTTCTAAATCTTTGATTTGTTCTTGGAGTTTAGTTTTGGTTGCTTCATCTATTTCATCTTTTAAATCTTCAATTGCTTTAGTTGTTTGGAAAATTAAGTTTGAAGCTTCATTTTTAGTATCAGCAGCTTCACGTTTTTGTTTATCTGATTCTGCTTGTTCTTCAGCTTCTTTAACCATTTTATCAATTTCATCATCAGAAAGTGATCCAGTTCCTGTTACTGTAATGCTTTGTTCTTTATTCGTTCCTAAATCTTTTGCTTTAACAGATACGATACCATTAGCATCAATATCAAATGAAACTTCAATTTGTGGAACGCCACGACGTGCAGCTGGAATATCTCCTAATTGGAAACGTCCTAAAGTTTTATTGTCTGCAGCCATAGATCTTTCACCTTGCAACACATGAATATCAACAGCTGGTTGATTATCTGCAGCAGTTGAGAACACTTGTGATTTAGATGTTGGAATCGTTGTATTTCTTTCGATTAGTTTTGTAAAGACGCCGCCTAAAGTTTCAATACCTAATGATAATGGTGTAACATCTAATAATAAAACGTCTTTAACATCACCTGATAAGACACCACCTTGAATTGCAGCTCCCATAGCAACTACTTCATCAGGGTTAACACTCTTATTAGGTTCTTTATTTAATTCACGTTTAACTAAGTCTTGAACAGCTGGAATTCTTGTAGATCCACCAACTAATAAAACTTGATCAATGTCTTTAGGTGTTAATTTAGCATCTGATAATGCACGTCTAACTGGTTGTTGACATTTATCAACTAATTCAGAAGTTAATTCGTTAAATTTAGCTCTTGATAAATTCATTTCTAAATGTAGAGGTCCTGATTGGCCCATTGTAATAAATGGTAAGCTAATTTGTGATGATGTAACACCACTTAATTCTTTCTTAGCTTTTTCAGCTGCATCTTTTAAGCGTTGAACAGCCATTTTATCTTTTGATAAATCTACGCCATTTTCTTTCTTAAATTCTGCCACTAAGTAATCCATAACAAGTTGGTCAAAATCATCTCCACCAAGTTTATTATTACCTGCTGTAGAAATAACTTCAAATGTACCATCAGCTAATCTTAAGATAGATACGTCAAACGTACCTCCACCTAAGTCAAATACTAAAACTGTTTGTTCTTTATCAGTTTTATCTATACCATAAGCTAGTGCAGCGGCTGTTGGTTCATTGATAATACGTTTTACTTCTAAACCAGCAATTTTACCTGCATCTTTAGTTGCTTGTCTTTCAGCATCATTAAAATATGCTGGAACAGTAATAACTGCTTGAGTTACTGTTGCACCCAAATAATCTTCTGCTGTTTTCTTTAAATTTTGTAAAATCATCGCAGAAATTTGTTGTGGTGTATACTTTTTGCCTTGAATGTCTACTTTATAGTTTGCATCACCCATATGTCTTTTAATTGAACTTACAGTGTTTGGGTTTGTAATTTGCTGTCTTTTAGCAACTTCACCTACACTAATATCGTCTCCTTTAAAAGAGACCACTGATGGTGTAGTTCTTCCACCTTCAGCATTCGGAATTACTTTTGCTTCTCCGCCTTCCATTACAGAAACAACCGAGTTTGTCGTACCTAAGTCAATACCAATAATTTTATTTGTTTTCGCCATTTTCATCACTCCATTCGTTTATTTTGACCATGGCAGGTCTTAATAGTTGATCTTTATACATATAACCCTTTTGTATCACGTCTAAATTTATACCATTTGGTTTATCTTTTATACTATCTTTTTCAATGGCATGGTGATACTTAGGATCAAATTGTTTATTTAATGCATCAATTTCTTTTAGTCCATCATCTACAAGGACTTGGTAAAATTTATCATTTACCATTTTGAAACCATATAAGAAGTTTTTTAACATTGGATCTTCAGTAGGCATCTTAACGATTTTATCCATTTGATCAAGTGGTTCTAAAATATCAAAGATCAAATTTTTTGATGCAAACTTTCTATCATTAATTCTCTCTAATGTCATTCTTTTTTTAAAGTTTTCAAGTTCAGCTGTATTTCTTAACAACTTATCTTTTAACTGTCCAATTTCATTTTCAAGAGACTCAATGTGCTCCTTATGTTTATTTTTCTTATCTTTTTTTGATTTTTCTTCTGCAACCTCTTCAGGCTGCATTTCTTTTTCTTTTTTTTCGTCTTCCATTGTATTCATCCTTTATTATTTTTTATAAAGCTTACCTAAATTACTAGCGATATATTCAACTAGAGGTATAACTTTACTATATTGCATGCGCGTTGGCCCTAGTACTGCAATCGTACCGTGCTCTTCATCACTGATGCGATAGGGTACTGATATAACAGTACAATTTTCCATCGGTATGAGTGTTAAATCACTACCAAACCGAATAGATAAACCTTCTTCTTGTCCAATGAATTTGATTAATTCTCTACGATCTAACATATCTACAAAATTTTTAATATGTGACCTTGATTGAAATTCTGGTTGATCAAATATATTGGTTACACCTGATAAATAGAAATTTTCTTCAGCAAATTTCGAAAAAGCGTTAATAAATGAATCTATAATTTGTTCTTGATAGTCCATAAATGTTTCAATTTGCTTTTTAGCAAAAACATTATGTAATATCTCTCCCGCTTCAATGATATTTCTATCTTTTAATAAATCATCGAGTGTTTTAATTACTTTTCTTACACCTTCAACATCAGCTTCATCAGGAATTGATATCGATTGATGTTGCACATGTCCATGATCAGTAACAATCAATATCACTGCTTCATTATCTGATAACGGTATAAAATCTATTTTTCTTATTTTCGCACTTTGACCATTAGGTCCAACTGCTAAAGCTGTATAATTGGTTAATTCAGACAACAAATTAATCGCTTTTTCAATGGTTTGTTCTTTAGCCATTTTGCTTTTTAAAAATAATTCATCAATTAATGGGAAAGAATCTAAAACATCTTGATCTCTTGTTACTAAATGATTTACATAGTATCGATACCCTTTTTCAGAAGGGACTCTACCACTTGAAGTATGTGTTTTTTCTAAATATCCAAATTCTTCTAATTGAGCCATATCATATCTTAATGTTGCACTAGAAAAGTTTAAATAAGGCAAATGTGTTAATGATTTAGATCCAACAGGTTGTGCATCCTTGACGTATTGTTCAATAATTGCTTTTAATATCAATTTTTGTCTACTTGTTAACATCCATTCACCTCTTTAGCACTCGAATTTGGTTTGTGCCAATATCATTGTATTATATTTTATTGGCACTGTCAAGGTTTATGTGCTATTTTTTTCAAAAATAAAAGGCAAAACCTTGATTTCGCCTTATTTTTTGTTTTGTTTAGCCCATTTAATATAATATGTATTATGCTTTAATTCATATCTAATTGTTGATGTATCATCATGGCCAGGATAAATTTTAATTTGTGGAGCTAGATCCATAAGTTTAAAAGTGCTCTGTCTTAACTCTACAAGTGAACCTGAATATAAATCATGTCTACCGACACTTTCTTTAAATAGAGTATCTCCTGTAAAAAGTTTTTGATCATACAAGTAACACACACTTCCCTTAGTATGACCCGGTGTGTGAATGACTTCTATAAATCCATCTGCTAAAGGTATCTTCATTTTGTCTTCAACATATTTTAAATCTAAATTTTTTCTTTGATAGGGGTGTTTGTTAGGATAATATCCATTATACTTATCTTCAAACAACAAATGCGCATCATCTAAGTGAATATAAATAGGCACATCAAACATATGAATTAAATCGACATGATCCATATGAGCATGCGTCAGTAAAATACCTTGCAGTTTATAACCTTTTAAGGCATCAAATATTGCTTCTAAGTCATGTGAGGGATCGATTAAGAAGCAACTATCAAATCGGCATATAAGATATGTATGCGCGAATGTTTTATTTTCTTTAAATGTAATCATATGATAGAAAAAAAACTATTCTTAGAATAGCTTATTTCTTTTCTTTATGGATTGTGTATTTTCTTTCACGTGGGCAGTATTTTTTAAATTCTAAACGTTCTGGTTTAGTTTTTTTATTTTTATCTGTATGATAATTTTCATCGCCACATGAAGTACAAACCAATTTTACTAAATCTCTCATGTTAATCCCTCCATACGTACGAAGATATTATATCAAAACGACTACTTTATTTCAATGATTTTATGTTTTTTATTTTTATTTTCTTTTATTGCCCTTTAAATATGTAAAAAACTACCATTTTATAGCCAATTACTCTATAATATACACAGGTGATAAATATGTTACAAAGAGAAAATACAAGACCACTTAAGATTGGACCGCTACAATTAGGTGGCAACAACAAAGTTTATATACAGTCAATGACGAATACATATACAAAAGATGTTGAAGCAACTGTTAAACAAATAAAAATGTTAGAAAATGCTGGTTGTGAAATCATAAGAGTTGCTGTATTAGATATGGTTGATGCAAAAGCTATTAAAGAAATTAAAAAGCAAATTTCAATTCCTTTAGTTGCAGACATTCATTTCGATTATAGATTAGCCTTAGAATCTATAAAAAGTGGCGTTGATAAAATTAGATTAAACCCAGGTAATATTCCTAAAAGAGAGCATGTTGAAGAAGTTGTAAAAGCTTGCAAAGAAAGAAATATACCTATTCGCATTGGTGTTAATAGTGGATCATTACCAGATAGAGCTGAGCCTACACCAGAATTGATGGTCGAAACTGCAAGACAACACGTTGAAATATTAGAATCTATGGATTTTTATGATATCGCATTATCATTAAAAGCAACAGACATGAATCTAATGATCGAAACCTATAAATTGGCTGCTAAAACATTTAATTATCCACTACATTTAGGTGTAACAGAAGCTGGTACTGCATTTAGTGGTGGTATTAAAAGTGCGATGGGCATTGGTATTCTTCTTCACGAAGGCATTGGTAATACAATTAGAGTATCTTTAACTGATAATCCAATTTTAGAAATACAAGCAGCAAAAGAAATCTTAAAAAACCTCGGATTAAAAGATAAAGTCCCAAATCTTATCAGTTGTCCTACATGTGGCAGAATTCAATATGATATGATTGATATTGCTAAACGTATTGAAGCATACTTATTAAAGATTAATAAGACAATCAATGTTGCTATCATGGGGTGCGCTGTTAATGGTCCCGGTGAAGCTAAACATGCTGATATAGGTGTTGCAGGTGGTAAAGGTGAAGCCATTTTATTTAGAAAAGGTAAAATTATCAAAAAAATTAAAGAAGCGGAAGTTTATGATGAACTGATTAAAGAAATAGATAATTTTGATGACTCTATATATGACAAAAATGCTTAGGAAATCCTAAGCATTTTTTTTAATGAAAATTTATTTTATATATTTATTAATAAGTTGAATAACTTCTTCTACTTTTTCATCACTTGAACCATCTTCAAAAGATTCTTTTACGCATGTATTAATATGATCTTGTAAAATAAGTAAATTCGCTTTTTTTAATAATGCTGTAGTTGCAACAATTTGATTTGCCACGTCCACACAATACCTATGATCTTCAGCCATACGAATAACGGCATCAATTTGCCCCTTAGCAGTTTTTAAAATATTTAAAGCTTCTGTTCTATCATGCTTCATAAAGCGCCTCCAAATGTCTATTTAAATTAACTTTCCTTAATCTTAATGAATTATAAATAACGTTTAGACTACTCAATGACATTGCTGCTGCACCAATCATTGGATGTAGAAGTCCAAACATCGCAAACGGAATGGCAATAGCATTATAAAACCATGCCCAAAAATAATTTTGTTTAATCTTTCTAAAAATTGCCTTTGAAAGTTCAACAGCTTGTAAAATAGTTTCTAATTCACCTCTTACTAAGGTTACATCAGCTGCTTCAATTGCGATATCAGTACCAGTACCAATTGCAATACCTACATTAGATTGTTTTAATGCAGGCGCATCATTGATACCATCGCCAACCATTGCTACCAATCCAAATTGTTCTTGAAGTTTCTTGATTTCATCAACCTTACCATCAGGTAATACTTCAGAAATCACATGAGATATATTTGCTTTCTTAGCAATTGCTTCTGCAGTACGTTTATTATCTCCAGTGATCATTGCAGTTTTTATGCCTAATGATTCAATAGCTTTAATAACATCTGCTACACCTTCTTTTAATGCATCTGCTACT
>CAKMKH010000088.1 GCA_927441705.1 uncultured Acholeplasmataceae bacterium
TAAGTGATGAGCTATTGATTGATGTCACAGGTGCTGGTGATGCATTTAGTAGTGCAGTTTGTCATGGATTAATCCATAAGGAAGACTTAAAACAAAGTGTAAAATACGGAGCTATCAGTTCAAGTTTGACGATTCAATCAAAGCATGCTGTATATCCGAAATTATCAATAAATCTTATAAAAAAGGAGCTAAAAAAATATGAAAACATATGAACAATTTTTAGAAATTAAACAAGAGGTTAAAGATGCACTGGATAACAATATGCCAGTTGTTGCATTAGAATCAACTATTATTTCACATGGAATGCCTTATCCTGATAACGTTAGAATGGCAAAAAAAGTTGAATCGATTATTAGAAGTGAGGGTGCTGTACCTGCAACAATTGCTATTATGGATGGAAAAATCAAGATCGGATTAACTGATGAAGATTTAGAAACACTTGCAAAATCAAAGAATGTTACGAAGGTATCAAGACGAGACTTAGCATCTGTTATTGCAAATAAATCTTTAGGAGCAACAACAGTTGCATCAACAATGATTTGTGCTGAAATGGCAAATATAAAGTTTTTTGTTACTGGCGGTATTGGTGGTGTGCATCGTGGATATGAATCTTCGCTAGATGTATCTGCAGATCTTGATGAATTATCATTAACAAATGTAAATGTGATTTGTGCAGGTGCGAAAGCTATTCTTGATTTACCTAAAACTATGGAGTATTTAGAAACAAAAGGTGTTTCAGTAGTGGGCTATCAAACAGAAGTATTACCAGCTTTTTATACGAGAACATCTGATATTAAGTTAAGACATTTTGTAAATTCAGCTGAAGAATTGGCTAAAATTATTTATACTAAAGATCAATTAAATTTAAAGGGCGGTCTTTTAGTTGTTAATCCAATTCCAGTCAAAGATTCGCTAGATGCTACCTATATGGATGCTATTATAGATAGAGCAGTTAAGCAAAGTGTAGAAGATCATATTGAAGGTAAAGATGTAACACCCTATTTACTTAAAAAGATCGTTGAAGAAACAAAAGGTAAAAGTTTAGAAGCTAATTTGGCTTTAGTTTATAATAATGCAGATGTTGGAGCTAAAATAGCTAAAGCATATTTTGATTTAATAAAATAATCGAAAAATTGTTAAATATAGATATTTTTCGATTAGAAATATGATAGACTTATATCGTATAAATATGATGAGTAGAGGAATATGATGAAGACAAGAATTTATAAACAAGATGATTTAGAAAACAAATTAGTTCAAGAAGATATCAAAAAAACATTACTACAAGGTGGTAATGTTATTTTTCCTACTGAGACTGTCTATGGTATTGGTGCTTATGCATTAAGTGAAAAAGGTATTAAAGGTATATATGAAGTTAAAGGTAGACCAAGTGATAATCCTTTAATCATGCATGTAACAAGTATAGAAGATGTTAAAAAATATACAAAAGAACATATGTCATATGTCGAGACTTTAATGGAGAATTTTTGGCCCGGACCAATGACTTTAGTCTTAAAGAAAAAAGATATTGTTCCAAATATGATTACAGGAGGACTTGATTCTGTTGGAATGAGAATCCCTGGACATCACATAGCAAAAAAAGTTATTGAAATCGCGGGAGTTCCTATTTGTGCACCAAGTGCAAATATTAGTGGAAGACCATCTGCAACCCTTTTTGAACACGTACTAGAAGATTTTAAAGATAAAGTTGATATTATTATTGATGGTGGAAAGTCAGAGGTAGGATTAGAATCTACGGTCATAGATGTGACAAGAGAATTTCCAGTCATTTTAAGACCTGGGGTCATCACAAAAGATATGATTGAAAAACTATCTATAGAAGTCAAAGAAAATCAAGAAATAGATAAATCAGATGTACCTAAAGCACCAGGCATGAAGTATCGTCATTATGCGCCAAAAGGTCAATTGATAATCGTTGATGGTAAATTAGAAGATGTGATCAGTTATATGAATCAAAAAATAATAGAACACACTGAAAAAGGTTTAAAAACTGGTATTATTTGTACAGAAGATACAAAAAATAGATTTCCAAGTGCTTTTGCTATTTCAATAGGCAATATAGAAAATGAAGAAGAGATTGCTTCTAATTTATTTTTAACACTTAGACATATGGATAAGCATGATATTGATTATATATATTCCATATCATTTCATCAAGGCAAATATAGTGAGGCTATTATGAATAGATTGATGAAAGCAGCTAATTATAATGTTATTCAATTAGATACTTGATATAGAAGCAACTCTATAAGGTTGCTTTTTTTATACGTAAACTTAAGTCATGGTAAAATAAAAATAGATAATAAAAAAAGGAGCACAAATATGAAAGTACTTATGATTGGCGGAACAGGATTAATTTCAACTGCAGTTGTTGAAGAAGCATTAAGTAGAGATATGGATATATATTTGTTAAACAGAGGAAATAATAAAGCATCATTTTCTAAACCAGTAAATCACATAATTGCAGATATTTATGATGAAGTTGGAGTATTAAAAGCTTTAGGAGAACATAAGTTTGATGTCATTGTTGACTTTATTGCGTTTACAGTAGACCATGTGAAAAGAGATTACAGATTATTTAAAGATAAAACTAATCAATACATTTTTATTAGTAGTGCGTCAGCTTATCAAAAACCACTACCTAAGCTTCCGATTACTGAAGAAATACCACTGGATAACAAATATTGGAAATATTCTCAAAATAAGAAGTATTGTGAAGAGTATTTGTTGGGATTAAATGATCCAAATTTCAATGTGACTATTATTAGACCTTCACATACATACAATGATCATGGGTTGATTTTTCAGTTAAAATCGGGAACTCATCCATATACCATGATTGATAGAATGCTTAATCATAAGCAAATAATTTTACCAGATCAGGGTGAATCAAAATGGACACTTACTTATAATAAAGATTTTGCCAAAGCGTTTGTAGATATTTTAGGTAATAAAGATACCTATCAAAATTTCTATCATTTAACTTCTGAAAAAGTTTATACTTGGAATGAAATCATATTATCAATGTATAAAACATTAAAAGTTGAGCCAAATATTGTTTATATACCAACAAAAGAAATTCTTAAGTATTTTCCAGAATTTGAAGGAGAACTTTATGGAGATAAATATGAGAGTGCAATTTTTGATAATTCTAAAATAAAAAAAGTTGCACCAAATTATACATCTGTGACTGAATATCCAGATATCGTTAAAAACGCTATAAATTATTATTTATCACACGAAGAACTTCAAAAGATTGATCATGAGTTTATAAAAAGATATGAAAAACTTATAAACGATTATAAAGGTGATTTGTATGAATAAAGAATTAAACGCTCAGTATGAACTTGATCAGTTCACGCATAATTTTCAATCATGTGTAATCGCAACTAAAACTGAAAATCAAATGCCTTATACATCTTATGCACCATTTATAAAATTTGAAAATTCATATTACATAATTATTAGTAAAATAGCTAAACATTATGAGAATTTTGTCAATGAAGGTATTGCTAATATCTTATTTATTGAAGATGAAAAAGATGCTCAAAATATCTTTTTTAGAAAAAGATTGTCATATCTAGTTGACGTCGTACTACCAATTGATAATGATCATGTAAAAACAGAATTTACTAAAGTATTTGGAAACATGATTAACATGTTGTTAGGTATGGATTTTCAATCATGTGTAATCGCAACTAAAACTGAAAATCAAATGCCTTATACATCTTATGCACCATTTATAAAATTTGAAAATTCATATTACATAATTATTA
>CAKMKH010000089.1:0-5000 GCA_927441705.1 uncultured Acholeplasmataceae bacterium
TTATTGCGTCATGATGACCTTTGACATAGTACTGCGGCTTTTCACCCCCGATTGGTATGCCTGTTAAACTGCGAATCAGTGAATGTTTTCTGAAAGAGCACATCACCCGTATATTTCTCATTTTTCAGGATTTCTTTAACTACCGTTGATTAATATGCCATTTAGTTTTGGAGTTCAGGGGTTTTGTTTGCTTTTTTTCACAGCCGTCTTGGAGCTGTAATTGGTGCTCTTTCGGACCTTGTTGCCGTGCATATTAACCTCCATATTGGAACGTTTGTAGGTGTCTGTCGAATTTTTTCCTAAGAGTTATTTTCAACTGATGCTAATAATGAAGTGATACTGATAACTCGAGTCAAGAAAACAAGAATTCAGACAAGATTGCATTAATCACAAATGCTAAGTCTTAACTCTTACTTGCCTATTCATTAATAACGGAAGGAGAAAATCTTG
This sequence comes from uncultured Acholeplasmataceae bacterium, assembly GCA_927441705.1. Lineage (GTDB taxonomy): Bacteria > Bacillota_I > Bacilli_A > Acholeplasmatales > Acholeplasmataceae > Mariniplasma. Next base: position 451 of record CAKMKH010000089.1, read on the forward strand.
CAGCTTTGCTAGAGCAATATTTTGTTCAATATTATCAACCATCAGTCTATACATGGGTTCGACAAGCTTATTGAACTTTTCAACTTCTTCTTTACTCCATGGGAAGGTCAGATGCTCAATAGCGCTAGAGGCGTGAAGAATGTTTGAACCAATAGCATACTTCGCAATCGTTCGTTGAATTTCTTCTGACCGAAAAATGCAGTAAATGCCTTTCTGGAAAAGGCAGCTATAAAATAGCAAAAGCACTTAGAGAGAAAAAGGCACTGACAAAGCGAGGCGGCAAATGGAGCTCAACGGTAGTTAAAGAAATCCTGAAAAATGAGAAATATACGGGTGATGTGCTCTTTCAGAAAACATTCACTGATTCGCAGTTTAACAGGCATACCAATCGGGGTGAAAAGCCGCAGTACTATGTCAAAGGTCATCATGACGCAATAATTAGCACCGAGGACTTTGAAGCGGCACAGGCGATTATTGTCCAGCGTGCTAAAGAAAAGAATATTGTGGCGGATGATGAGAAGTACCTGAGCCGATACCCATTCTCAGGAAAAATAATATGCGCTGAATGCGGTGCTACTTGGAAAAGAAGAACACATACCGCTTGTAAGGCTAAATACTATGCTTACACCTGCAACACTCACCTGAAGGACAAAAATAAGTGCGGCCAGCTTTTTATCAACGAGACGGATTTTGAGGTCGCCTTTGTAAATATGGTGAACAAGCTGATTTTTAGCAAAAAGGTTCTTTTACAACCGTTCCTTAATAGCCTTAAAAGCATTGACCAAGCTAATGCACTTACTCGAATTAACGAGCTTGAGACGGCTTTGGAACAGAACTTTGACCGAAGGCAGGTTCTTACAAACCTTCTTTCAAAGCAGTACATCGAGCCTGCAGTATATGCCAAACAGAATAGTGAACTTTTAGCTGAAGCTGAGGAGTTGAGAAATGAAAAGGAAGCCTTGTACCGCTCGGTAAATGGTGAGCTTGAGAATTCGAAAGCAGTAAGCAGGCTCTTAAAGTATGTAAACAATAGTGCAGGACTTGCAGAATTTGATGCAGTTGCCTTTGAGGCACATGTTGACCACATTACTGTTTACACCAGAAGTGAAATAGGCTTCGCACTAAAGTGCGGTTTAACCCTTAAGGAAAGGTTGTGAGAATATGAGTCATGTCCCATACGGATACAGAATCGAAAATGGTAAAGCGGTGATTGATGAAGAAAAAGCAAAGCAAGTAAAGAAGATCTATAAAGCATACCTCTCTGGCCTTGCCTACGTGCCAGCAGCAGAAGCCGCCGGACTTAAGCTTTACCACACAGGTGCAAAGAAGATGATGCAAAATAAGCATTACCTCGGAGACGACTATTACCCGGCGATTATTGATAATGAGACCTTTGTCGCGGCAGAAGCCGAGCGTGTAAAACGACAGGCTAAGCTTGGAAGAGTATTTGATGATAAGCCAGCCAAAGTGAGCAAGATTGCTACAGGTTTTAAGATGCCAAAGGTTCAAATAAAATATGATGATCCTTTTACACAGGCAGAATACGTCTACAGCTTGATAGAAAGCGAGGTGGATGTATGATTTCCTTAGCCAGCAATGTTACGGTTATTCCTGCAAAGAAAACAATCGGTACACAGAAAACAACCGATAAAGTCCAGAAAACACGAGTAGCTGCTTATTGCCGTGTTTCCACTGATAGTGATGAGCAGGAAACCAGCTATGAAACACAGATTGAGCATTACACTTCGTTTATCAATAGTCACCCGGATTGGGTGCTGGCCGGGATATATGCCGATGACGGCATTTCTGGAATGAATACGAAAAAGCGTGATGAATTCCAGCGCATGATTAATGACTGTAACGAAGGCAAGATAGATATGGTTATTACCAAGTCCATCAGCCGATTTGCAAGGAATACGGTTGATTGTCTGAATTATACCAGAGCCCTTAAGAATAAGAACATCGGCGTTTACTTCGAAAAAGAAAATATCAATACGCTCGATGCTAAAGGTGAAGTTCTAATGACAATTATGGCTTCTCTTGCACAGCAAGAAAGTGAGTCATTATCGGCTAACGTTCGTCTGGGTTTGCAGTTCCGATACCAACAAGGAAAAGTTCAGGTCAATCACAACTGGTTCTTGGGATATACCAAAGATGCAGACGGGCACCTCATCATTGATCCAGAGCAAGCTGAAGTCGTTAAGCGCATCTATAGAGAGTACCTTAGCGGTAAGAGCTTCTTACAGATAAAAAGGTCGCTTGAAGCCGATGGAATTCTGAACGGTGCCGGTAATGCAAAATGGCATGAAAGCAATATAAAGCAGATACTTACAAACGAGAAGTACATCGGAGACGCTTTGCTTCAGAAGACCTATACGGTGGATATTCTTGAAAAGAAGCGTGAAGCTAATAAGGGTCAGGTTCCTAAATATTATGTAGAGGACAGTCATGAAGCTATTATTCCAAAGGATATCTTCCTAAAGGTACAGGAGGAAATCGCAAGACGCGCAAACCTTACCAAAGGCACCACAAAGCGCAAACGAATCTATAGTGGCCGCTACGCTTTATCTGGAATAGTGTTCTGCGCTCACTGCGGTGACATCTTCCGAAGAATTAAATGGAACAATCGTGGGTGTAAGTCCACCGTTTGGCGCTGCGTCAGCAGGGTAGAAAAAGATGGTCCAGATTGTACCGCAAGGACTGTTCATGGAGAATTTCTCCATGAGGTAGTTATCAAGGCCATAAACGAAGCGTTCCGGGAAAAGAAAGCAATCCTTCCTCTTTTGCGAGAGAATATCGAGAGTAGTCTGGAGGAAGTCACTTCAAATCAGATTGCAGCGATTGATGAACAGATGAAGTCAATGCAGCAGGAGCTATTGGCAACCGTTAATTCTAAGAATACCGGTGATGAGCTTGGTATGGAGATTAGAAGGCTGCGTGATGAGAAGCAGGCCCTTCAAAATGAGCAGGCATCCCGACAGGATCTGAGAACACGACTCGATGAGATGATGCGTTTCCTTAACGATCTGCCTTGCGAGTTGACTGAATATGAAGAAGATTATGTAAGGACTCTCTTGGAAAAGATAACGGTTTATGATGACTATTTCATTGTGGAATTTAAGTCTGGAATTGAAATCCAAATTGACGAGTAATCGATACAACACTATAACGAAGTGGCTGATGAGATATACCGCTTGCGTGAACTGAGGCAAAATGCATTGGTTGAAAACGCAGTCATGTCAACTCGCAGAATATGATGATCTATTGGTGAGACGGCTTATTGAGAAGTTAACAGTCTTAGATGATAAACTGACTATTGAGTTCAGGCTCAGTGCTGAAATTGATGTAGAAATATAATGCATATAACTAACCGCCAGTCGAGGAGAATTATCCTTTATCTGGCGGTGTTTTAATCGTTAAAACCCTCATCAAGTATAAATAGAAAATACATTGCTCGTTCACTTGAATAACTGTTCAAGTATCTATTGACTTCTTTTTATCGCAGTAGTAAAATTAACATGTGAATAACTGTTCAAGTATGCAATTGAAATAATATCGGAGGTGATAATGTGGCAAGGAAAATTCAACCAACTGAAAGATGTGACTGTGATGTTATACATGAGGAGACTGTTAACCAAGTTCGAGAAAAAATGCCTCAAGAAGAAACCCTATATGATCTTGCGGAGCTATTTAAGGTCTTTGGGGATTCAACAAGAATTAAGATACTCTGGGCGTTAGATGAAGCCGAGATGTGCGTTTGCGATATTGCATTCTTATTGAATATGACCCAATCAGCAATTTCTCATCAGCTAAGAGTCTTAAAGCAGGCTGAACTAGTAAAGAGCAGAAGAGAAGGAAAGATTGTATTCTACTCCCTTGAAGATGAACATGTAAAGCAAATATTTGACCAAGGATTAATTCATATTTCAGAAGAAAGTAAGTAAAGGTGGGGCAGTGATGTTAAAGAAGGAAATAATTTTAGAAGGATTAGATTGTGCAAATTGTGCAGCTAAAATTGAAGATGAGGTTAATAAATTAAATGGAGTCAAAGCCTATATGAACTTCATGAACAAGACATTGACTTTAGAAACTGAATCAGAGCAAGAGTATAAGAATACACTACAGCAGGTTGAAACCATAGTGCACAAGCACGAACCGGATGTGGCAGTGAAAGAAAAATCCATTAGCAAGAGCAATAAAAAAGTATTAATACTTGAAGGACTTGATTGTGCGAATTGTGCTGCAAAGATTGAAGCTCAAACACAAAGCCTTGAAGGAGTAAATAGTGCAACCGTTGATTTTGTTACTAAGAAGCTGACAATTGAAGCGGTCGATAAAAAGGAATTTGGTAAAATTCTTGGAGAAGTAACATCCATTGTAAATAAACTTGAGCCGGATGTTAAAATAGTTGATGCAGAGAAGAAAAAGGTGAACAAAAGCATAGTAATGCTTGAAGGACTTGGATGCGCGAATTGTGCAGCTAAAATGGAAAAAGAAATAAGCGGTTTAGAAGGAGTGGAGTTTGCTGCAGTAGATTTTGTTTCGAAGAA
>CAKMKH010000089.1:10000-11637 GCA_927441705.1 uncultured Acholeplasmataceae bacterium
ATTTTGTTAAAATAGAGAAGGGTTGGAAGGTTTATAAAAAAATTAGAGATGGTAGAATTACACAAAGAACTTATGGTACTCTTCTTGATGATTTTGGTAGTTCGGCTACAGGAACCTCTGAAATAAAAAAGATTTTTTCGGCGAAAACCTTCGATACACCCAAACCAGAAAAATTATTAGAGCGAATAATAACAATGGCGACAAATCCTGGTGATTTTGTTCTTGACTCATTTTTAGGCTCAGGAACAACGACTGCAGTGGCTCACAAAATGAATCGTAAGTGGATAGGTATAGAACTTGGAGAACATGCATATTCTCATTGTAAAGTTAGGATGGATAAGGTTATAAAAGGTGAACAAGGTGGTATTTCTAAAAATGTAAACTGGCAAGGCGGAGGAGGCTATAAGTTTTATGAACTAGCACCTACTCTAATCAAAGAAGACAGTTTTGGACAAACTATTATTAATCCTGAGTATAATGCTGAGATGCTTGCAACTGCAGTTGCCAAACATGAAGGATATAAATACAATCCTGATGCTGTTAATTTTTGGAAACAGTCAACAAATGATAGTAAATCATATTTGTTTGTTACTACAAAACATATAACAAAAGAATATTTATTATCAATAAGTTCGGAGATGCAAGATGACGAATACTTAGTAATTGTATGCAAGTCATATGACTCAAATATTCAATATGAGTTTAAAAATATTGAAATAAAAAAAATACCACAATCTTTACTAAATAATTGTGAGTATGATGTTGATAACTATAATCTAAACATTATCCATCCACCTGTTTATGATGAGGAGGAAGACCTCGATGATTAATTATAAAATTTTACCTGAGTATACAATTAATAGAATTGAAAATATTATGTCATTGAGAATTCCACAGAAACAAAGTCTAAAGATATTGGATTCTATTTTAGATGATGTTCAACTATCAAAAAATGTGGATGTAAAGAGAGCAGCATCTCTAGTTAATGGTGTATATCCGACATTTAAAAACTTTGAACATGAATTTATGTCATTAGCATTTGCTTTAGCAACTGGTGTTGGTAAGACAAAATTAATGGGTGCTTTCATGACATATCTTTATACAAATAAGAACATAAGGAACTTTTTTGTCGTTGCACCCAATTTAACAATTTATGATAAGTTGAAAAATGATTTGGGAAACCCATCTGAATCAAATGAAAAATATGTGTTCAAAGGCGTTAGTTGTTTCGCAGTTAAGCAACCGAATGTTTGGATTGACGATGATTACAGAAATAGACCTGCTAGATCATTGACAGACAGTGATTCAATTAATATCTATATTTTCAATATTTCAAAATTTAATTCAGAAGATCGTAAAATCAGTGATGTGAATGAGTACTTAGGAGAAAGTTTTATTGATTATTTAAAATCAATGGAAGATTTAGTTCTTGTTATGGATGAGTCCCATCACTACAGAGCCAAAGCTAGTTTTAATGCTATCAATGAGTTAAATCCAGTATTAGGTATTGAGCTAACTGCAACACCACAAATACAATCAAATTCTAAGACTAAATATTTTGAAAATGTTGTCTATGAATACCCATTGAGTAAAGCTATTAGGGACGGATATACTAGAACACCTTACGCAATGACAAG
>CAKMKH010000090.1 GCA_927441705.1 uncultured Acholeplasmataceae bacterium
TACAGCTATATGTGTTAAAAGTGGTCTTCCGGCAACAAGAACACAACGAATCATTAATGGAAAACCGGCAAATTATAAAGATGCAACAATCTTAGTAGGAGCCAATGAATCTTATGAACCAAGATCAAGACATTATCATGAAGTCCCAGGAAAACCTAAAAAAATATAAATATATGAAAGCAGCTTTAAAAGAAGCTGAAAAAGCAGATTTTAAAGATGAAGTTCCTGTTGGAGCTGTAGTTGTCTATCAAGATAAAATAATTGCTAGAGCTCATAACATAAGAGAAAGCAAGCAACTCATTCATGGACATGCTGAATTTTTAGCTATGATGAAAGCAGCTAAAAAATTAGGGTCTTGGAGATTGGAAGAATGCGATATTTATGTTACAATGGAACCGTGCCCAATGTGTGCAGGAGCCATGATACAATCAAGAATAAAAAAAGTTTATTATGGTGTTAAAGATTACAAATCTGGTGTTGCGACAAGTATATGTAATTTGTTTGATTTACCCTTTAACCATAAGGTTGAAACTGAAGGACTTTTAATGCACTTAGAAAGCGAAAAATTACTTAAATCATTTTTTAAAAAATTAAGAGATAGATAACTTGTTAAGTCCCTATCAAGCATCATCATTCAATAGTAACTTGTGAACCTGGTCAGGTCTTGATCGAAGCAGCCATAAGCATGTTTACTATGTGGGTGGTGATGCTTGATAGGGATTTTTAGATGATTTACCATAATTATGACGAAAATTAACATGAAATGTTATAATAAAAACAACGGAGGATAAATTTATGAAATTAAATTCAAAGGTTTATAAACAATTAACAAACGAACCATTCGAAAAACAACAAATTAACGGTAAAACTGTGGAATTCCACTATATGGATGAAACGCCATTTTTAACTCAATTTGCAGCAAGAGGTAGATTTGCAGTGTGGACATCCGATGGAAATGATTACAAAGTACTTATAGAAAGTACTTACTACGAAGCATTAAAACCATTTTATGAATATGATGTAAATGTAATATGGCTGAATTTTTTAGACAGAGTTTCTAATATAAGTAAAAAAGTTAACATGTGGTTTATAATTCCTACACTAGTGCTTTATGCTATTGGAGCTATTATTGCGATCGCATTTTTTCAAGACCAAACATTACCAATCCTATTAGGATTAATCATTATTGTTGTTGTTAGCAATATGGTTCAAAGTAGAGTTGTTAATAAAAAAGTTAGAGAAGAAAATCAAAATACACAAGATAAAATTAGAGTATACCTAGGACAAGATGCTTTTGATGAGCTTGTCAAAAATCAAGAAGAACACTATCAACAATACTTTAAATTTGAAGAAGTTGATGAAACTGTCGAAAATGCTGAAATAGAAGTAGACGCTGAACCAATTACAGATGAAGATATAAAAGAAGAGGATGAGAAATAATGGAGTCAAAAGCAATAAATGCAATACGTTTTTTAGGTGTGGATGCTATAAATAAAGCAAATTCTGGACATCCAGGAATCGTTTTAGGAGCTGCACCAATGGCTTATCAACTATTTACAAGCCATATGAACATTGATGTAAAAAAACCAAACTGGATCAATAGAGACAGATTTATATTAAGTGCTGGACATGGCTCTATGTTATTATATGCGATCAATCATCTTTCAGGATATAAAATATCTATGGAAGATTTAATGAATTTTAGACAATTAGGTAATACTCCTGGACATCCTGAATATGGACATACAGAAGGTGTTGAAACAACTTCTGGTCCTCTTGGACAAGGTATATCTAATGCCGTTGGTATGGCTATTGCAGAAACACATTTGGCTGCAAGATTTAATAAACCTGATTATAATATATTTGATCATTATACATACGTTATTTGTGGCGATGGTGATTTACAAGAAGGTGTTGCATTAGAATCGATAAGTTTAGCTGGACATTTGGGACTTGGTAAACTAATAGTTTTATTTGACTCGAATGATATTCAACTAGATGGTAAAGTATCAATGACATATAGTGAAGATCACAAGAAAAAATTTGAAGCTATGGAATGGCAATATATTTTAGTGAATGATGGCAATGATTTAACTGCTATTAATAAAGCTATTAACAAGGCAAAAAAAGTAAGTGATAAACCAACATTGATTGAAGTGAAAACTATAATTGGTTATGGTTCAACTGAACAAGGAACATCAAAAGTACATGGATCACCTATCGGTGAAGATGAGGCAACTAAGTTAAGAAGTGTACTAAACTGGACGTATGATCCTTTCGTGGTGCCACAAGAAGTTTATGATGAATTCCGCAAAAAAGTAACACTTAGAGGCAAAAGAGTTCATAAAAAATGGGAACAAAAACTCATAGATTATAAAAAGGATTTTCCACAAGAAGCAAAACTACTTGATGAGTTTTTAGCTAATGATTATCAACTTGATTTCAAGAAAATGCAAGAAATCATTAAGAGCGATAAAGAAGCTACTAGAAATATTAGTGGTAAAGTTATTGCCGAATTATCAAAAATGTATCTTAATTTTATTGGTGGATCAGCAGATTTAACTGCATCCACAAAAGCAAAAGGTGCAGATGGAGATTATAATAAAGAAAATAGACTTTCTAGAAATATAAATTTTGGTGTTAGGGAACATGCAATGGGGGCAATCGTAAATGGTTTAACGCTTCATGGCGGGTTAAAAGTATTTGGTGGGGCATTCTTTGTATTTAGTGATTACATGAAACCAGCTATCCGTTTAGCTGCAATCATGAATATTCCATCGATTTTTGTTTTCTCACATGACTCAATTGCTGTTGGAGAAGATGGGCCAACTCACCAACCAATAGAGCAACTAACGGGGCTAAGAGCAATTCCAAATCTTAATGTTATTCGTCCTGCAGATGCAAATGAAACTATAGCAGCATGGAAAATAGCAATAGAATCTAAAGGCACTCCGACAGTTATAGTATTAACAAGACAAAATGTTAAAAACTATGATACAACTAGCTATGAAGGTGTATCTAGTGGTGCATATATCGTATCAGAAGAAGAAGAAAGTATAGATGGCATTTTATTAGCAGCCGGTTCAGAAGTTGAACTTGCGATGGAAGCCAAAAAAATACTAAAAACTAAGGGTAAAGACATTAGAGTTGTAAGCATGCCTTCACATTTTATGTTTGAAAACCAAACTAAAAAATATCAAAAAGAAGTACTTCCAAAAAGAAATAAGATTTTAGCTATTGAAATGGCTAGCAGCATGTCATGGTATAAATATACACATGATGTATATGCGCTAGATAGATTCGGAGCAAGCGCACCTATGGAAGATGTCTTAAAACATCTAGACTTCACAAAAGAAGCTATAGTTGAGGCTTTCTTAAAATTATAAGATAAGAAGATGTGATTATATGATATACGACATCATTGTGGTAGGTGGTGGTCACGCAGGCATAGAGTCTGCTTTGGCTGCTGCAAGAATGCATAAAAATACAATGCTTATTACAGGCAACCTTAACAAGGTTGCTTCTTTACCATGTAACCCATCAATTGGTGGGCCAGCTAAAGGTATTGTTGTAAGAGAAATTGATGCTTTAGGTGGACAAATGGCGAAAAGCGCAGATAAAGGGCAAATTCAAATGAAAATGCTTAACGCTTCAAAAGGTCCAGCTGTAAGAGCGCTTCGAGCTCAAATTGATAAGCTTAAATATCCAAAAATAATGCTAGAAATTATGCAAAATACAAAAAATTTAACACTAAAAGAAAATCTAGTTCATCATCTACTTATTGATGATAATAAAATAAAAGGTGTTGTTTTAGAAGATGGCTCTGAAATATATTCAAAAATAGTTGTTATTACGACAGGTACTTATTTGAATAGCCATATTTTGATAGGCAATGAAAAAATTTCATCTGGTCCTCAAAGTGAACCAACAACTTTTGGTATCAGTGAACAACTAAAAGCACTTGGGTTTGAAGTCATAAGACTAAAAACTGGAACACCTCCTAGAGTAAAAAAAGATAGTATTAATTATATAAAAACTACGATTCAACCTGGTGATGATCAAGAATACACATTTAGTTTTGATAAAAAATATTATCAAGATAATCCTCATGAATTTTGTTACCTGACTCATACATCTGAAGAAACACACAATATTATTAATCAACATTTGAATGAATCTGCTATGTATAGCGGAGTAGTCGAAGGTGTAGGACCAAGATATTGCCCCTCCATTGAGGACAAAGTTGTAAGATTTAGTGATAAAAATAGACATCAAATTTTTATTGAACCAGAAAGTGTAGACATTGATGAAATGTATATCCAAGGATTTTCTACTAGTTTACCTAGATATGTTCAAGAAGAAATGATAAGAACTATACCAGGATTAGAAAATGCAGTTATAGCAAAGTATGCATATGCTATAGAATATGACGCAATCAATCCGGTTCAACTTTATCCAACCTTAGAAACTAAAAAAATTGAAAATTTATTTTGTGCTGGACAAATCAATGGTACAAGTGGATATGAAGAAGCTGCTGGGCAAGGACTAATGGCGGGGATTAATGCATCATTAAAATTAGATAATAAGGAACCACTTATTTTAAAAAGACATGAAGCATATATTGGTGTATTAATAGATGACTTAGTGACTAAAGGAGTTCTTGATCCATATAGATTACTTACATCTAGAGCTGAACATAGATTATTATTAAGACATGATAATGCAGACTTAAGACTTAGAGATTATGGTTACCAAATCGGTTTAGTAAGTCAAAAAACTTACGAGATATACTTAGATAAAAAATCTAAGCTTGATAAACTTATAGATTTAGCAACTAAGCATAGAATATTGCCTAATCAAGAAAATAATGCTTATTTAGAGTCAAGACAATCTGCAAGGATATTTGAAGCCGTAATATTATCTGATCTATTAAAAAGACCAGAAATAAATAAACAAGACATAAAACATTTTATAAATGAAGATTTTGATGATGATACATATGAGCAACTTGAGATAAAAATTAAATATGAGGGTTATATTCAAAAAGCAAACAAAGAAGCAGAAAAGATGTTAAGACTTGAAAATAAAAAAATACCAGAATATATTAATTACAAAAACATAAAAAATATATCATCAGAAAGCAGAGAAAAACTAACAAAGATTAAGCCTAAAACTTTAGGCCAAGCATCAAGGATTTCTGGTGTAAACCCTGCTGATATATCATTGTTATTAATATATCTAGAGTCAGAAAGTAGTTCAAAAAATGTTTAAAGAAGATCTAAGGAATAATTTAGGAATCGATATTACGGATTATCAATTAGAACAATTCAATACTTATTATGAGTTTTTAATCGAATATAACAAAATAACTAATTTAACAAGAATAACTGATAAAGATGAGGTTTTTTATAAACATTTTTATGATTCCGTTACATTAGTAAAAAGCATTAATATGCATGAGGTGAACACTTTGTGCGATATGGGTGCTGGAGCAGGATTTCCAAGCATTCCATTAAAAATTTTATATCCACATTTAAAAATCACAATCATAGACTCATTAGGTAAAAGAATAACATTTCTTAAAAAACTAATTGATTTGCTGGATATAAAAGATATTGATTTAATATATGATCGAATTGAAAATCATGCACATGAAAAAATTGAATCATATGACATAGTAACTGCAAGAGCTTTAGGAAAACTACCTCTGATACTAGAATTAGGTCTACCAATGGTGAAAAAAAGGGGATTGTTTATAGCATACAAATCTAACAATTACGAAGAAGAGTTATCACAATCTAAAGACGCAATAAAACTACTTGGTGGGAGTTTAAAAAATATAAAGCCAATTCAGTTACCGAAACAATATGGTGATAGAATTCACATTATTATAGACAAAAAAGATAAAAGCCCTTCTATCTACCCAAGAGCATTTTCAGCTATTAAAAAGAAGAGTCTATAATATAAGGAGATAAACTATATAAAGTCAAGTAAAAATAATGAATAAACAGAAAAAGACCTAGATACAGGTCAAAATTGACGATATGTGAGTCAATATAGGTAGCTACTTCCTAGCGACTCATGCTGTGATGATGCCCAATCCAGGAATTGTCAAAAGCTTGGAATCTGTTTGTTTAAAAAGTTTGATGATTTCTGAG
>CAKMKH010000091.1 GCA_927441705.1 uncultured Acholeplasmataceae bacterium
TATACCATCACCTAAATGATATAAAACATCTTGAGTAGATGTTAACGTTACTTGGACATTGGATCTATATACACTTCCTTCTAAACTTCCATCTATACTATAAGTTGGTGATTCCACATCACTTGATGACCAAGTATTCAATGGTTTTGTCGTCCACATGTCACTCTTTACAGTTTGCATACCCGGTGTATTTAGAAAACCAAGTCGATATAAAACAGAACCCTTAATTTCTGGAAATTGCTGATTAAATTTTAATTGGGCTGCCATGTCTTCACTAGTCCATTCAGTATTAGCTTCTTCTCTGTAAATACCATGTCCAATTAATAAATCAACACCTGTTCCTCTTACAGTATTTGCCCACCATTCAACTATATCTGCATATGGTGCAATACCATGTTCAAAACTCCAATATATTTGTGGGTTTATGTAATGAACCCAACCTTCTTCCACCCATTTTTTTGAATCTGCAAAGAGACTTGAATAAGATTGTGATGCCGGACCAATTGGAACACCTTCTTCACCACCAACTTGCCAAACACCACCAGGAGAAACACCAAATCTTATATCTTTGTTATTAGCAATATTATATGCATCTACAACATCTTTAACTCCACTAATGGTTTGATTAACACTTTGTCTTCTAAAATCAAAAAGCAATTGACCTGAACTTTTATATGTGTTAAATGTATCTTCATCTTCAGATGCAGGTAGGCCGCCATAAGGATAAAAATAATCATCAAAGTGAATACCATCGATATCGTATAAATTCATAATTTCTTCAACGACATTAGAAATGTAATTTCTTACTGCTGGTTCACCAGGATTTAAAATAAATGCTGTACCGTTTGTACCTTCAACAACTAAATCTGGATTTTGTTTCGCGAAATTTTCATCATCTAAACTGTTTAATAAATTAGTCTTTGATAAAGAACTGTTTGCAACACGGTATGGGTTCATCCATGCATGAAACTCAATACCTCTGGCATGAGATGCAAAAACCATATATTCCATAGGGTCCCAACCTGGATCTAATCCTTCAAACCCTGTAAGATATCTACTCCATGGTGCAAATGCACTATCATAAAAAGCGTCATTAGTAGGTCTGACTTGGAATAATATAGCATTAGCTTTTATAGATTCTATTTCATCTAAAAAAGCATCAAACTGAGCTCTAAAATTAGATTCATCAATAGTTGAACTAATATTAATATTTTGTACTGTTGCTACCCATACACCTCTAAACTCACTATCTCTTTCAACATAGTTTTGTGGTGTCATTACTGGATCACTTGTTCCATAATGATACACAGTGCTACCTTCGATTTGTAAAACTTCTAGTGGTCCATCAGCAAGCGTATGTATACTCAAACCTACAATAAAGAATGCAAGTATGATAAAAATGCTTGTAATTATTTTCTTCATTCAACTTCTCCTTTAGTAAGTAACGACCTTAGTTTTTGCATACCTTCTTCTGTCTTACCTTTATCTATAAATGTATGAAATGTAAAGAAAACATGCCCCTTTACTTCATCATATTGCGAAACATATTTTAATTGATTAACTATCTCATAAGGATTTTCAAATTCACCTTCATTACCTAATCTATAAGCTCCATGACCTATATATAAATCGACATTTGTATTCTTAACTGCATCAACCCAAAAATCTGCGATATCTGCAAATGGTGCAATCTCATGTCCTAATTCCCAGTAAATTTGTGGGACTATATAATCTATAAGTCCTTCTTTTACCCATTTGTAACTATCTGCATATTCGTTATTATAACTTTGACTACATCTAGGGTCTGTATTTGAACCATAATGTTCTTCTGATTTGTTTCTCCAAATACCAAATGGAGAAACACCAAATCTTAGTTTAGGATTAATTTCTTTTAATTTAATATGAATATTTTTAATCACATCAGTAACTTGTTGTCTTCTAAAATCATCAAGACTAATTGATTTGTCTTCTCTTTGTTCAAATTCTTTTAAATCATTATCACCATCGACTAGTCCACCATATGGATAAAAATAATCATCAAAGTGAATACCATCAATATCATAATTTTCAGCTAATTCTTTTATTGTTTCTAATATAAAATCTTTAACTTCTTGTCTTGCAGGATTTAATATGAGTTGTCCTCTATGATCAGTAACAACCATATCTTTATGTCTTTTTGCAAAATTTAAATCATCACATGCATCTAAATATTCTTCTTTTGTTAGATTAGATTTCATAGATACACGGTATGGATTCATCCATGCGTGAAATTCAATATGATTTTTTTTAGCTAGTTCAATAATCCATTTTAAAATATCAAAAGGAGGTCTTTCTCCTTCTTTTTCAGTTAAATATCGACTATAAGGATTTAAAGTCGATTCATAAAATGCATCGTTAGTTGTTCTAACATGGAAAAAAATAGCGTTAATATTATATATTTTACATGTTTCAAAGATTTGCAATACTTTTTCTTTATATGCATCAATATCTATAGTGGTTGGCATATCAATATTTAATACATTTGATACCCATAGTGCTTTAAATGGTTTATCGTTATAATCATCTGGAATGATGATTTGTTGGTCTGTATTATAATGACAAATTGCTTGTTCTGGTTGTTTATACTTAAATAATTTCATGAGAATCTCCTTTAGTGAAATACGCTAATGCTTTTTCATTTGTAAGTTTAAATGTATGAAATGCTTGATCGATATCTCTTATGTTATACATGAGTGGATGTGATTTGATAGCTAAAGAAACTTTATTTAAACTTTTTTCATAAATTGCATCTGCTAACAATTGTTCAAATGCTTTTAAATGTTGTAAGAAGCCCTTTACTTGATTAGGTAATCTCGAAATATGTACAGGCATTGGCCCATCTTTTGTAATTCTTGAAGTTATTTCAATTGCTGAACCTTCTTCTAAATCGATAATGTGCCCATTATTAGCAGTATTTATCACTTGATAATCTCTTTTGTCATGAATCATAGATGACATTAAGATAATAGCTTTTTCAAAGTATCTCATATATCTATGATTTAACATTTTAATTGTGAATTCACTAGCATTTTCATCCATGTATAAAGCAAATAACTCGTCTTGAAGAATGATGTCTTGCTGGCATTCTGTATTTTTATTTATATAATTATCTTTAAAGACTTGATGAACATCTTGATAGTAATAGACCTTTTTTAAATCGATACTTGGAAATACACCTAGATCATCCAGAAATGTATTTGACCAAAAACAAAAGTTTTCTTGAATACTTATTTGATCCAATAATTCTTTTAAACGGTCCTTTTGATTTTGAAATACATTGGTCATAAAACTCATCGGACTTAAACCAACTGCACAAACAACAAGTTGACTTTCTTTAGTTTCTAGTGCTTTAGCAAAACAATGGTTCATATCTTCTGGAATATTTGATATACCTAAATATTTATCAGTCTCAGCATATCTAAAAACTGCTTCACTAATAATACCCATAGGTTGTGATAAATTAATAAGCCAAGCGTGTTCGCAAGTATCATTCATTTGTTCAATGAGTTGATAAATTTTTGGAACGATTCTTAATGCTTTAAAACTGCTCTTCATCCCATATAAATCGTCAGCTAACATGTCATGTTCATATAAAATTCTTTCTTCTGCTAAATCAAAAGAATCTTTTTCTAAGCCTAACAGAGAAAAAACAAAATCAGCATCTTTTAAAGCTTCTTTATAGTCATCTGTGATAAAAATGCTTGTTTCTAGTTTGTTTTTCTTTAAAATTCTTTTTGAAAAATTACAAACAACTTCCATTTTATCTCTTTTATCTTCATCATCTAATAGCCATATCTCAGAAGCTTTAATTTCTTTTGATTTACTGATTAAATTTTGGATGAATAAAGGTACATATACTGATGCACCACCAATGATCACTAATTTTAAATTTTGATTCATTATTTTATCCAACTTTCATTTTTTTTAGTCACTATAATTGACTTGTCCTAAAATTTTGTAATCTTTAGCTCCTGTTGCATTTTTTACATTCGAAGGCTTATGATTTAGTGTTTGATTTCCTAAGATGATAAATGCTAGCGCTTCTTTATACTGACTATTGAATCCATAATCCTCTAATGTTCTCACTTTTGCTTGTGGCATTTTTTTTGTAATTTCTTCTTTTATAAATTTGTTTAAAGCTCCTCCACCACATAAAATTAATTCGTCTAAATCTTCTTTAATTAATTTATTGTAGCTGTCAACAATAGTATCGACAGTAACCATCGAAAGTGTATGAACAATATCCTCATTATTTTCGTTTTTATACTGTTCTAGTAAATTTTTTACATAAAACGAACCGAATTCTTCTCTACCCGTTGATTTAGGATACATTTTTTTATAGTATGAATGACTCATCAGTTCTTCATAAAGGTTTTGAATCAGTTTGCCTTTACTTGCTATCTTTCCATCAACATCATAATCCATTTGATACAATACCTGACAAGCTTCATTAATCATCATATTCCCAGGACCACTGTCAAATGCTATGACTTCATCAAGTGTTCCTGATTTTTTTAAATATGTCATATTTGCTATACCGCCAATATTATGAATAGCTCTTGAGTATTTATCACTTGAAAATAAAACAAAATCTGCATAGGGTACAAGCGGTGCTCCTTGACCTCCACTTGCTATATCAGCTAACCTAAAATTAGATACTACAGTAGTTTTGCACAAATGACTAATCACACTACCTTCACCTAACTGTAAACTCGAGCGATAATAATCTTTCTCACTAGAGGCGATATGATAAATCGTTTGTCCATGAGATGCAATAAAATCAATATCTTGTATTTCAATACCTTCATCTTCACAAAAAGACAAAACAGCATGCCCAAAAGCATACCCTAATTCAACATTTAGGCTACTGATGAGTTTTGAATTAGATTTCACATCATCCATCGCATCTTTAATTTTATCAATGAGCTTTTCATCAATCGGATATGTTTTTTGTTTTAGCACCTCTATTTTTGTATCCAAAGATACACCTAATATCTTAGCTAAAACAATATCTATACCATCTAATGACGTGCCACTCATAAGTCCAATCGCAAGTTTTTCCATATATACACCTTTTCACTATCATTATAAATCAAAACACATAGAAAAAAAGAAAGCGCTTCAGTTTAGGTTGTTTTTTTCAAGATTAAAAAAAACAAGGACTCGCCTGAAAAAAAACATCTTCTAGAAGAAGATGCTTTAGCGCTTAAATTTTTTAAATGTTTTATACGTCATTTCAAGGGTTCTAACTGCCCTATCTATATCTACATACGCACATCTTGCGAATAGCGCATCAACCATACACATCTGAGAAATTCTGGAAGTCATTGCTGCACTTCTAAATTCTCCTTCGAGTGAAGTTGTATATAAAACAACATCGGATAAGTCAGCTAGCATTGAACTGCCAATTTTAGTGATACTAATTATTTTTGCCTTATTTTCTCTTGCAAGAAGTGCTGCACTAATAATTTCTTTTGTTTTTCCTGAATTCGAAACGAATATAATTACATCTTTTTGATTGATAAATGTTGCATCGATCAGTTGATCATGCGATTCACCTTGAGCAATACAAAACTTATTGATTCTTCTAAGTTTCATCTCCAAATCTTTACACACTAAATAAGATGATCCTTTTCCAAAAATCAGTATCTTTCTAGCATTCATAATTATCTCTGCTGCTTTAGAAACTGTTTCTTCATCATATAATTTTAATGTATCTTCTAAAGCTTTGATATTGTTTTCAATCGCTGATTGTCCACATTTTTCATCTTTAGCAAGAATAACATCTGAATACTCTTTATTTTCAGGGACTTCAACTTTAGCATTAGCCAAAATAAAGTCTATTTTAAAATCTTTAAAGCCTTTATACCCTAACTTTTTGCACATTCTGACAACTGATGCTGGCGAGGTATAAGCTGCTTCAGCAATTTTTTCAACACTAAAGTCTTTAAGTACTGCTTTATTCTCGATTAAATAATCTAAAACTGCACGTTCAGCCATACTTAAATCTTCTTTATACTTAAGCATATTTAACATAACGCTAATATCAATCACCTCTAGTCTCTTACTCATATTATATTGTAAGTGTTTTCATATGTATTATATCATTTAAATGTGATTTTTAAAACTTACAAGACTGAAAGTGTTTGATGTTTGAAATATTTAAATAACTTTACCAGGATTTAAAATGTTTTTTGGATCAAAACTTTGTTTAATACCCTTCATAATTCTCAATTGATTTTCACCTAATAAGGTCTTCATATAAGCTTTTTTCGCAAATCCTATCCCATGCTCACCAGAGACTAAACCACCAAAACTAAAAGCTTTATCGTACATCAATTTAAATCCTTTTTCAATCTTTTCATTCCAGAGATCTTTTGGCATTGAATCCTTACAAAAATAGATGTGTAAATTCCCATCACCAACATGACCAAAATATGGAATTCTGATATCTAATTCTTCAGATAAGATTCTCACATACTTTAAGAATTCACTTATATTTGAGCGAGGAAGCACAACATCACATTCATCAATTTCATCTGATGAAGCTTTTATCGCTTCCAAAAATCCTCCACGTACATTCCAAACACTACTTCTACGCTCTTCTGTATCTACTAAAAAGACATCAATTGCATTATATTTTTCTAAACATAATTTACTAGCTTTTTCTATATCTTCATCAATAGCTTTTTCGTTATTCCCATCATAACTCAATAATAAATAAGCTTCAAAATTATTATGTGGTATTTTTTTACCTAAAAATTCTTCACTATATTGTAGTGATTGTTTTTCTAAAAACTCTACTGCGACTGGTAGCACATGATCCATAATCAATTTTGGTGCAGCAGAAATTGCATCTTCTCTATTTTCAAATGGTACTAATAAACTAACTGTCTTTAGTGGCTTAGGTATAAGTTTTAGAGTCGCTTCAACAATAATCGCAAGAGTTCCTTCACTGCCGATGATTAAATCTTTAAGTCCATATCCAGTAGAATTCTTAACCACTTTCCCACCAAATTTTTCAATAGAACCATCAGGTAATACTACTTCTAGTCCCCTAACCCAATCTCTAGTAACACCATATTTAATAGCTCTCATACCACCAGCATTTGTTGAAATATTGCCTCCAATAGTCGCGGTTTTTTCTCCAGGGTCAGGCGCATAGAATAGTCCTTCTTTTTCTACACACTCATAAATATCTAATAGTAGAACACCTGGTTCAACTCTAAGTGTCAAATTTGTTTTATCAAGTTCAATAATCTTATTCATTTTAGATGTGTCTAACAATATTCCTCCATGAATTGGAACGCATGCACCCACTAAACCAGTACCAGCACCTCTTACAGTAACAGCTATATTTTCTTGATATGCATACTTCATAATTAAAGAAATTTCTTCTTTACTTGTTGCAAAGATATGTAAGTCCGGATAAGCGCTCACAGTCCCCAATTCATCGTGTGAAAAATTTTTCTCAATATTCTCTTTTGTAAAAATACGATCTTCGTCTACATATGATGACAAAACTTTAATATCTTCATGATCTAGTTTTTTATAATTCATTTTGACCCTCCAATATGTGATCTACAAGCTTATTTAACTCTGGTAAGACTTCATAGATATCTCCAACAATTGCATAATGGCTTATATCAAATAGTTTATTATGTTTATCTTTATTTACGGTAATGATTAGCTCACTATCTTTCATACCTTCAATAAACTGAACAGCCCCACTAATACCCAAGTTAATTATTAATTTAGGCTTTACTGTACGTCCACTTAATCCTATTTGTTTTTTTGCATCGAACCAACCATTTTCAATTAAAGGTCTAGTACATGCAATTTCCGCATTTAATTTTTTTCTTAAAGGTTCTATAAGATCAAGATCTTTTTGTTTTTTAAATGCTCTTCCTACTGCAATGATGACTTCAGCATCGCTGATATCATCAACTTTTGGTTTTGGGTAATGATCTAATATTTTAATGGTAGTTTTTCTACTAATGTCTATTAAATCCTCATGCACTACCATCCCAAAAGGTTCAACTATATCAGGTTTATCAAACATTTTATATCTTATTGTTGCCATTTGTGGTCTATCATTTGGTGTATGAATCTTAGCCATAATATTTCCACCAAATGCTGGTCTTATTTGAAGAAGGTCTTTAGTATCCGTCATATCTAGCATAGTACAATCTGCAGTAAGTCCAGTTTTAAGTCTAGCTGCAACTTTTGGTGCGAAACTTCTTCCCATAGGTGTTCCACCAAATAAAATAACATTATTTTTATATTTATTAAAAAATGCTTCTACTACATTTGTATATAACTCAACATTAAAATCTTTAAATGAATCATCTTCATAAACAATAACTTTATCCACACCATACGAAAGAGCTTGATCAACGATGTTTTTAACATCATCACCTACGACGATTGCGAATACTTCTTCCTTACTAATCTTAGCTAATTCCTTAGCTTTCCCAATCAATTCCCAGCTCACAGGATGTGCATTATTTTGATGTTGTTCAATAAAAACCGCTATACCGTTATATAAACTTTTATCTATTTTAGGTTTAGGATTATCTACAAGTTCACAAACCCCTAAAGGACCTTTCTTAACACACATTTTACAAATTCTGCAAGAAGCATTTATAGACAAATAGGCATCTTGATAATCAAATGCATTAAAAGGACAAACATCTATTAATTGTTTTGCGAATGCTTCGGTTACTTTATCTTGATTTACTTTTATATACGCCATGTGATCACCTATACATATCTGCTTTCTTTTAATATATCAAAGATTTTTTGAGAAAGTTCTTTAGTAGATCCTTCTATAACCTTTGATTCCATCTTTTTATTGGGAGGAAAGATTTCTTCTACTTGAGTAGGAGAACCACTTAATCCATAGTGATCAGGATCTTGATCTTCCAAATCTTTTAAAGATATCATAGGTATTTTATACCCTGAAAAAGATTGCTTTCTTCTAAAAGATGGCAATCTTGGTACATAACTATCTTTTTCAACAGTGATTAAACATGGAAAATCAATTTCAATTTTTTCATCATATAAATCATATCCACTGATCACAATTATTGAATGTTCTTTAACCTCTATGATTTGTTTTACATATGGTACATGGGGAATCTTCAAAAACTCTGCAATTTCAGGTCCAACTTGCGCAGTATCACCATCTGTTGTCTGCTTACCACAAACAATTAAATCATAATTCTCTATATGTCTAATTAATTGACTCAATGTATATGAAGTAGCTAATACATCAGCACCAGCAAATCTTCGATCAGTAATTAAAGATGCATCATCAGCACCCATATATAACGCTTCATTTAGCACACTAGTTGCGCTAGGAGGCCCCATTGTAATTGCATGGATTGATACCTCGTTTTTCATTTCTTTGACTTTAAAAGCAGCTTCTAATGCGTATAAATCATATGGATTCATCTTAACGTTATTACCATCTCTAATTAAAACACCTGTTTTTGGATCCACTTCTACTTGAGAAGAAGCTGGAACTTGTTTTATACATGTTATTATTTTCATATGTGTGTCCTCAAACTTTCATTTCTACATAAATAACATATCATAGATATGACAAACAAAAAAGAACATATGCCAAAAGACATATGTTTTTTTCATGATTAGGAAAATATATTCATTTTTTTAATCATTAATTTCTGATTTCATAAAATCTTTAATCATATCTATTAAAAGATTTATATCGTTAGGATAAACTTGATAAAGCATTGATGTGGTATAATCTGAAGATTTATAAACTGCACCACCTTTAGCTCTAATTGAAATTTCATGTAATCCTACATCTAAATCCAATTGTAATTCGTTGTCTTCAACAATAGTTTCAACGCCATTGATGACTACACTATAAGATATACTACCTAAAACTTCGTTAAATCTTAATACATTATGCTCATCTACATAAATATTTGTAGGTTTTGACAATTGATCTCTATCATCAGGCCATGCAGGTATTGGATCCGGTATCGCCTCATGCTCGCCCTTAACGATAAAAATACCATTACTAATGCTTCTTAATCTTCCGTCTGATGGTGTATTCAAAATCATGTATTCACCAGATTCATAATCCTTTAATGTCATGGTAGAAGAGCCTCCACCATCTAGGTTAAATGCATCTTCTGCCCCAAAGTAATGCATAATTTCAGCAAGTTCAGGAAGTGTTACACCTTCCATGCCTAATGGTTTATTTCTTCCATCCACAACTAGAAAAAATACAGTTCCATCTGCTTTAACACCTACTGAAGTTCTTGGGGCTGGATAATTCCAAGCTGCACCAGCATTCAATCCTTCATTAACTTCTCCATTAATAACAAGTGGTTGTCTATCTGATCCAAGTGCAAATCTTACATCATCAAATGTTCCAGTTATTCCAATTTGAACAACAACAGTATCGGTTTCTGAAATTAAATTGTCTTGATTAAAACCTTTACCAACAATAACAAATTGATTTTCAGCTATACTTTGGTTTAAGTCTGCTTGTGAATCAAAAGTACCTTTACCAAAATAATTACCATTACTCTCAGTCATTTTAGTATCAATAGCATTGATATAGACTTTTTCTAATCCTTCAGGAAGTGCGTTTAAATGATTATCAAAGTAAACACTAATTTCATTATCATTTTGAGGATCTGAGTTTATGTGTGCAACATCTAATTTTTTCTTTAGTTGTCCTTCATCATTAAATACAAGTAATTCATATCCTTCAAATTCAGGTAATCCAAACACAACTTCACCATTATCTTTGAATCCTACCAATGGTCTACCTGTTGTATCTCCTCTATGAACAACTTCAAAATTTCTAATATGTGCTGATACAGGTCTACCCGTATTGTTAATATCATAAAAATCACCATTAACACCAGCAATTACTTCAAAATGATCGTATCTAGCATGGACATTTTCTATCAATCCATGAATATTGAACATCCCCCATTTACCATTATCATCTTGATGATTATAATAATTGTCGCCAACAACGATATTTAAATCATTGTTTTGTAGAACGTTAGCGCCAATATAATTCATAACTTGGCGTGTTACTATACCATCGTTATCGATTGTTCCCACTATTTTTGTATGTCTTACACCTTCGACATATTCAGTGTCTTTAGTTTCTTCATTGACTCTAAAATAAGCATATGTTGATGGTGTATCAAATGTACCTAATGAAATAACTGCTAATAATATAAAAATTAATATTTTTTTCATAATTTATACGCCTTTCTACACTGTTGGTAATTCAAGAGCAACTTCGCCTATCATATCAAAAGTAAATGTAAGATGATAAGTTACTTCTCCTAAAATAACATCAAACATAAAGTAATCAAGGTATTGATCACCTAGACCCACCTTAAAATTATTGACCGCACCATCTGGAAAGTAGTCTTCAATCATCTCAGTGATATTTGATAAATATTGACTCCCCATTAAATAATACTCGTCTATTTTAGTAAACCATTTCGGATCTAGGTCTTGATAAAAACCGTAATTTTGTACTTCATCTACAGTTTTAATAACAAACGCATCACCTTGTTTGATGTATTCATTTATACCTGTAGATTCGAATTCATAATAAACTATATCCTGATCTCCCATTTCAAATAATGCAACTTGATCATCAAAACTCAATGTCATTTCATACGCATAATCAAGTGCGTTTTCACTATATGTTACTAGTACATTGATTTTATAATTAGTTAATTCTATTGTTTCATTTAATGCGATCTTTATATCTTCTAACGCTTGATCAACGATTACACACTGTCCATCAACTTCTTCTTGATTGTCGCCGCAAACAAGTGGATCTTTTATAATTGGATCTTCTATTACTGGATCTTTTTCACATCCAATAACTGTTAGTATAAGTGTAAAAATCAAAACAAATTTTAATATTTTCATGTTTCTCCCTCTTTAATATTCTTTAAGATACAACTACATTCTATACTGTCTATGTTGAAAATAATTTTTAATACCTAAAAAAAGAACCGTTTCTTCTGAAACGGCATTCTTTTATAGCATTTTTTCGATTCTATTTTGAACATCTTTCTTAAAACGGTCAATATAATCCAAAATATAAGTTGAAATATCTAATTTATCATTTTCTATAAGTGGTGTTAAATCCATAGCGTGGATAACTGAATTCGCTTTATCTATGAAGTGGGATTCTCCATAAGTAGCATTTGCTAATCTTCTTCCCATGGTTGCTAGGTCATAGCGTTTGCCACCAACTATTTGAGAATCAAATACTTCAACAAGACTTGCAGCTAAATTCGGATGTCCACTAACATCAAAATTAACCTTTTCTTCATCTACTACCCAATCAAGGTCTCTCCATACTTCACACCCATAAACTTTTTTAGGTCTATGGTTTTTTTCCATTTTTCTAATTGCTTTAATTACTTTT
Source organism: uncultured Acholeplasmataceae bacterium (assembly GCA_927441705.1). Classification (GTDB taxonomy): domain Bacteria; phylum Bacillota_I; class Bacilli_A; order Acholeplasmatales; family Acholeplasmataceae; genus Mariniplasma. Next base: position 12,491 of record CAKMKH010000091.1, read on the forward strand.
GTTGTAACACCTATGTGAGTGTCATGTTTATCTGCTAGGTTATGTGTATATAAAACCTCTGGTTTAGCACTTTCTAGTAGCATTAATAGTTCATCCACAACTTCTGTATTTTTAGGATCTTTAACTTCACTGCTTGGATGATCAAGTAAAGCTAATGCTCCAAACTCACCAATATAAGCAGCTTTCTTTTGTTCCAATTTTCTTATTTTAATCATATCTTCGTCTGTATAATTTTTGTATTCACCATCTCTAGCACTACCAGAACCATTTGTAACTACTACTCCAAAAAACCAATTATTAGGTTGATTAAAGCATTTTAAAATACCGTCATATGCCATGATTTCAATGTCGTCCTGATGTGCAGCAATTGACATATGTGTTGTGCGTTTTACGGCCTCATCAATTGGTTTTCCATCAAAGATGAAAAATTCTGCACTTGGTTTTAATAATTTCATTTGTTTACCTCTTTCACTTTATATTTGGCAAGCTTGCTGCTGCAATAGATTGCCCAACACGTCTTGATTTTTCATCTGGAAGTTGTAGATTAATCGTTTTATATAATTCTTTAAATTCCGCCTTTAAAACTTCTTTAGCCCATTTAATAATTAAGTCTCCACCAACTCCTGATGTAACTCTTCCTAGTATTAAAACATGTTTCATTGGATAAAATTTTTGATAATAACCTAGCCCATATCCTAAGTATATACCTATTGTTTTAAATATGTCTAGTGCACCTTGGTGATTTTCACTTGCAAGATTTTGTATAACTTTTAGTTTATCAGCTGGCGACATGTCTTCATCGAATGAAATATTAGCTTTTGGTGCTAGCTTTATAGCTGCATCTTGCGAAAAATAACTTACACCACATCCGAAATCACCTGACCACTCGTCGATCTCAGCATCTAAGTGATAATCAACGGGTACAAATGCTAACTCATTTAGCCATCCTGTAATATGTCCTTTTTGATCAACATATCCAGCTGCTTGAGATGTCCCCATCGCAATCCCTAAGACTTCATTATCATCAAGACTCATTGC
>CAKMKH010000092.1 GCA_927441705.1 uncultured Acholeplasmataceae bacterium
TGTAAATAATCGTATTAAAACTGTTATCAAATCAGCTAATGGTATTAAAAACTTTTATAGACTTAGAAACCGTATGTTATATTCAATCAATAAAGATGTTCCTATTAAACTGAAATAATCATGAGCTTAGCTAGTAAAAAAAGCACCTGAAGTCATTGCTTCAGGTGCTCTCATTTTGGCTGCCACCATCTTTTTTAAAGCGGTGTTTTGCCACCATCCTCTTGACAGGGGTGTTTCTTACTTGCCACCACCTATTTTAAAGGACCTTTTGTTAAGATATTTGGTTATAAAATGTATACACAATCATCTGTACTGAAACATCACCATCTGTCAAAAATGACAACTGAACTGATTCTATATAATAGATGTAATTTGATTCTATTAAATGATCCATATACGTCATAGCTTTTTGTTCATCATCTGTTGAAAAAGATATGCTAATTCTTACTGTTTTTAAAGTATCCGGTATCGCATTATCAAGGGGATAACCAACATCATCATTCAAAACAACTCGATAATTTATAGCGTCATGTAAACTAGCAAACCCTTTAGCAATCATGATATTATTTTCAATCGATTGTCTTTCATAAGAAGTTGGTAAAAATGGCATTATTTCGCCAATTTCTAAGTAAAAACTTGTTTGCTCTGATTCTAGAAGCTCAGTGATTTCAGCGTTTAACTCTATTTCTTTTTGCTCTAGAGACTCTAATCTGTTAGTTTGTGTTAATGTGATAATATAATATCCTGCTAACACGCCTATGAAAATAAATATCATCAATGAAAGAGCTTTTGTTTTAGAGAGCTTTTGCCCAAATACATTATATTTACGCATAATATATTGTCACCTCCATTACAAGAACAGACATGTTGCGTTTTTCTGGTTTGGAAACCATCCATCGACTGGAATCATTTTCTAATTCACTAATACCAAATGCTTCATATATTTCTAAAACATATTCATCAAGATATATAGAAGTTAATTGGGTAGAGATTATCACTGTTATTGATTTTTCATTTGAATCAATAGCAATTGAATTTAGTATTAAGTTCGAATCTAGTTTACCAATTAAATCATTAAGATAAACGGAATGTGATATCTCAATACTGCTTAAATCATTATAAATATCATTATAAGTAATTTGAACATCACTATAAATTGGGTATTCTTTTTGGTCACGCCTTAAAATATTTAAATGATTTTCTAAACTTTGGTTAATATTTTGTTGGTTAGAGATATCTTCATTAAACAAGAAGAATGGTATGTATAAGAGTGCGATAGCTGCAAAAATGAAGAATGCAACTACCATTAAATAATTACCATAAATATTAACTCTTTTTATTCGTTCTAATTTAAATTCAAAAGGTAATTGAAATTGAGCATGCTGTGTTCTTACTGATACAAAAGGTAGAAAACAACTTAATGGCATATCTTTATGATAATCATTAATTTGATTGAAATCAAATAATGATGCATTAAAATCACTCAAATTAGGTATAACTGATTCTTCCAAATCTATTTTGCTGAAATGATTTGATAGATTAAATATAACGATATCTTCTACTGTTGATTCACCTTTTGTTATGTTATATTTATAGTAATTTGCGATTCTTTCAATGTATGTCTCTAAGATGTGTGTGTAATTTGATTGTGAACCATCACATTCCTCTATCATTTGGAATGATGGTAAATGATTTGAAAAAATTTGTATAGCTAATAATTTATTATATAACGTAACAATCATAACGTCTTTAGCTTCTGATTTTGTATAATCTTTATATGCTTCATATAATGATAAAGATGGTAAATCATATTTGACTTCTTTTGCGCCAAGTCTTTCAAAAATATCATAATAATCATGAAGCAAATCTTCATCAGTGATTAGTGCTAGTGCATTTACACTTTCTTCATCATCTTTTTGGATAAAGTGAGAGATTGCTGCTTTCTCAAATGGGAAATAAACTTTTTTGTCTGTTTGTTCATGTAGATATTGTTCAATCGTCTTTCTTTGTAAATCAGTTTTTTTAATAGATACATTTCTTATTAATAGATTTTGATCATGGATCAGTATATTTACGTATCTTAACTTTAAATTGCGAATTTTAAAATTATCAAGTAATAAATGAAAAAATATATCTGGTTCTTTGACATATCCATTAACAACGACACCTTCTGGTAAATCGATACTATCATAAAAAGACTGACTAATATCATCCTTTTCAGTAAAGTATGCACATCTAAAGTCAGATATAAATACTGTTATGTTTTCTCTTTTTCTCATCAAGTAATCACATCCCTAATAAATTTAGATACCAGGTAATCATTTGTTCACCATATATATAGCCTATAAAGACTGCTAATGATATAAATGGTATGAGTGGTATATATTTTTCTTTCTGATTTATAAAAATTATACCATAGATTAATCCAAATAAAGAGGCTAGAAATATTGATAATAACCCAACAGGTAAAGTTAGAAATAATCCTATAAATAGATATAGTTTAATATCTCCTCCGCCAAGTGCCTCTTTTTTAAATATTTTTTTACCTATGATTGCTAGAAGGAATAAAACTGTAAATAATACTGTGCTAGAGAGCAAATAGGTCAATATATCTTCTTCTATTACTCTTATGATGATGACTGGAACAAGACCAATAATCCATATCTTATCAATAACTATCATTCGATCAATATCTGATATAGATTCTATAATTAACACTGATAAAAGAATCGACATAATCCAAAAATCCAGACCAAATCCATATAAAAGATAAGATAAGGTAAATAGAATACCACCTATCAGTTCATATAATAAATGTTTGATGGGTATAGAAGCTTTACAATATCTACATTTGCCTCTATTAAGCAAATATCCAAATATTGGAAATACATCTATTAAGTTTAAATCGTGTTGACATGTATCACAATGCGATTTACCTAAAAGTGATTCTTTGTTGTTAAGTCTAATTGCTAAAACATGATAAAAGGAAGTAAAGAGGGACCCAAATAAAAATACAATGATTGCATATAGTATTGTCATAAACATATCTTGTATATTCAGTATATAGCATTTGATAGATACTGAATATAGCTTCCTTTCTTTCATTTGTTATAATTTTAATAGGTACTGTGGATTTGTTTCATATTTTTAGCGCTTGACGCTTATAGGAGATTCCT
>CAKMKH010000093.1 GCA_927441705.1 uncultured Acholeplasmataceae bacterium
GTTATAGATGAATACTATTTCATTGGAAATAATGAAATAAAATTTGCTTATCTACAAGATAGCAAAAAAAATTGCACGAACAAATAAAGAAACCGTATGTTATATTCAATCAATAAAGATGTTCCTATTAAACTGAAATAATCATGAGCTTAGCTAGTAAAAAAAGCACCTGAAGACATTGCTTCAGGTGCTCTCATTTTGGCTGCCACCATCTTTTTTAAAGCGGTGATTTGCCACCATCCTCTTGACAGGGGTGTTTCTTACTTGCCACCACCTATTTTAAAGGACCGTTTTCTATAATGTATTATTCATTCTCTATAATCTTCCCAATTTTCTTTCCTAATTTACTGACAATACCAGTAACTAAAGCATTACCCATCATGAAATATCTTCTATTTATAGGCATTCCTGTATTTGTCCAATTGTCAGGAAAGTCATTTAGTTTTTCTGCTTCAATTGGAGTTATTAGTCTATATTTTCCTGTTTGATAGTCTTCAATCACATGAGTACTACGATTAACAGAACCTTCACTAGTAAGCATTGTTCTTCCAGGTAAATCGAGAGAATCTGGGAAAGTCATCTTTCCTTCTGAGTAGAAGTATTCAATACCTGTTTCTTTATTTGTTCGTGCAATTTTTTTGCTATCTTTTAGATAAGCAAATTTTATTTCTTTATTTCCAATGAAATAGTAATCATCTATAACCTGTTTCTCTATAATATCTTTAAGAGGAATAGGTTTTTCTATGACAGGAATTGTATTAACTGTATATATTTTATTTTTAATGATTAAACCAGAATTTTTAAATGAGAAACTATATTGATTAGTCATATCGACTAAATCTTTATACTTATTTATTGATATGTCACTTATATTTATATTTTCTGTGATATCTTGAACTTTAAATGTTTTAGCAAACAACCCTTTTGATTGAATAATATCATGTGACGAATATTCGATTAGACTGTTATAATATTTAGTATCTTTATGATAAGCAAATATGAAAACCCTTCGACGTCTTTGAGCACGTCCATATTCAGCTGCGTTTATAATTCTCCATTCAACTGCATATCCTAAATCACTCATTGATCTAAGCATAATTCCAAAATCTCTACCTCTTTGTTTTGAAGGTGATTTTAATAATCTATCCACATTTTCTAATAATACAAATGGAGGTCTTTTAACTTCAAGGATATCTCTGATTTGCCACCAGAGTACACCTTTTTTTCCATGTATGCCTTTTTCTTTTGATAAAGATCTAGCTACAGAATAGTCTTGGCAAGGAAAACCGCCAACTAATAGAGTATGATCAGGGATATTGTTCTTATCAATTATTGAAATGTCTTCATTAACATGGGCATCTGAAGTACCAAATCTTTTAACATAACAGTCAAATGCATGTTGAATTTTCGTAGATGGTTCCCATTGGTTAGTCCACACAAATTTAAAATTACTTTTTTCAATTACTGTGTCATCAATTAACTTGACATCATTTAAACCGATTCTAAATCCACCAACGCCAGCAAATAACTCAACAACTGTTTTTTTCATATTTTCACCCTTGTTTTTATGACATAAAAATTTGTGATATAATAGCTCTAGAAATACTATATCAAATTCAGGGGATTTATTCAAGATCAAAACACAATAAATGAGGTTTTTTATGAATAAAAATGGGAATCAATTAACAAAAGAAGAAATACTAGTTATAGCTGACACTATAAAAGGAACAACATTTAAAGAGATTAGTTATAAATACGGTAATAAAGGTGGGTTCGGACTAGTTATTGAAGAAGTTTTTTGTATAAATCCAAATAGCAGACCACTTCCTGATTTTGAAGAAGCAGGGATCGAGTTAAAAGTAACACCTTATAAAATTAATAAAAATGGCACTTTATCTGCTAAAGAGAGATTAGTATTAAATAATATTAACTATAAGAACGAAAACCTTACTGATTTTCATAAAAGTAGTTTTTGGAAAAAGAATGAAACAATGCTTATTATTTTTTATTTGTTTGATGAGTTGAAAGAAAAACGAGACTTTATGATTACAAATCACTTATTACATAATTTTTCAGAAAATGATTTAAAAATTATTAAGGATGACTGGAGAATAATAAGAGACAAGATAAAAAACGGTGAAGCACATAATATATCTGAGGCTGATACATTATATTTGGGTGCTTGTACAAAGGGTGTTAATAGTAAATCATTAGTTGGTCAGCCATTTTCAACAACAATAAAAGCAAAACCTAGAGCATATAGTCTAAAAACTACTTACATGACTTTACTGATAAGAAAATTAATGTCAAAAGAGAAAATAGAAAAAATATTTGATGAAAAAATAGAAACAAGTTTTGAAAATCAAATGAGAATTAAACTTAATAGATTTTTTGGAAAGTCACAAGAAGAACTTAAAAATATTTTTAAAATTAGAAGTAACGCTAAAAATATTAATGAATTGTTGCTAAGTAGAATGCTTGGTTTGAAGGGTAAGGTCTCTAAGTCAGAGGAGTTTCTTAAAGCTAATATTATACCTAAGACAGTTAGGGTAGAGGAAGATGGACACATTGTTGAAAGCATGTCTTTTCCTACTTTTGAATTTTCTAAAATAATTAATGAAACATGGGATGATTCAGAATTAAGGGATTATTTTGAAAGTACAAAGTTTCTTTTCATAGTTTTCAAGAAAGAAAATGATGTTTATGTTTTTAAAGATATAAAGCTTTGGAATATGCAAATAAGTATATTAGATAAACAAGCAAGAGATGTTTGGGAAAAAACAAAAGAATTAATTGAAACAGGACACATCATAAAAAGAATTAGTGGTAAAAGAAGATTCACATATTTCCCCGATACTACATTTAATGGTGTATGTCATGTTAGACCTCATGCTAAGGATGCAGAGGATACATATGAACTACCAGTAAAAGATATTTTGACTGGAGTTGAAAAATATACAAAACATTGTTTTTGGTTAAACAACACATTCATAAAAAGTATAATATCTTAGGATAAAAAATAAATTTTGGAGGGGAAACATGATATATCCAGATGATTTTAAAGAACTGATATCAGATTTAAGAGTTGGATTAAATAATAGTGTTTTATATGATAGATATGCTTTTAATGCCTATGTTGGAATAAAAACTAGAAAAAACAAAGATAATCAAAAAATTGATGCTATTATTATAACGTGGAATAGAGAAAAATCATTATACGATAATGATGTTGATTTAGTCAATGAATTGTTGACATATATTGGTGCTGGGCTAAACGGAAAGCAAGTTATCGGTAGACAAAATACCACATTAATAAACTATTTTAAAAATAACTGGGATATACCGGTTCTTTTTTGTTCAAAAATAGGTAAAAAAATATCTTATATATCTATGTTAAAGCAATCATCAACTATCTTTGAATATCCAGATGGAAAAGATAATCATTTTAAATTTTATTTTAAAATGTACGATATTGATTATAAAAACTTAAATAATTTATTAAATATTATTCCAAATAAAAAGGTACCATGGGATGATAGCAAAAAAAACAAAGTTGATAGAAAAAGAAATAGTATAAAAAGAGTAATTGAAGATCAAAAACTCAGAGATTTATTAAAAGAACTTCAGTTTATTGGAGACATGGGTGAACTTTTAGTGATGGCATATGAGTATTCAAGACTCAAATCAATAGGACTAGATTCATATGTAGATCAAATAGAACATACAGCTACTTCAAAAGGGCACGGATTAGGATATGATATAAAATCTTTTGATTACAACAATATAACAAAGAGAGTTGAAGAAATTTATATTGAAGTTAAAACCACTAAACTGAGCAGTAATCAGAGTTTTGAAATGACAAAAAATGAATATGAAACTATGCATCAAAAAAAAGAACAGTACAGAATCTATCGAGTATATGAAATTTATGAAAAAGAAGATACAATAGATGAATATAAATATCCATTTACAAATCTAAATTTTGTTAAAAAGAACAGAGAGTCATATATGGTTAATCCTTTGCAATAGTTTTCATTTCTACAGTACACTTAGGAAAATATGTATATTGAAATAACACATAGTAGTGGATATAATGCAAATAAAAAAGAAAAAAATCTGAAAGTTATGTAGTATTTTTATTAATAGATATATGGATATTCTTTTGTAAAGGGATTAAGACATTTGAAAATGAAGTGAGATTAAGAGTGAAGTATGACATATTCATGAATACTACATATTATCATAAGAGCTCGTTAATTTCAAATTAGGAAGTTAACACCATTTTTATAAATTGATGCAATTTCATTTATAACCACTATTGACAGTAAATTATTCAACAACTGTTTATTTCATAATATTATTTACTTTCTGTAATCATATATTTATAGCAAAAATTATCTTTAAAGAAAAGATTAAAAACCATGATTTTTTTAATCAGTATTTATTTTGTAGATTGATTTATCTTGATATTCTTTCAAAATTAAGTCATTTGATAAAAATAGATTGTAATCTTAGTCTAATTGATTATTATAATTTTTATTTCTCAATGTGGCGTTGTTTATAAGTGCTTGTAATGGTAAAATGTAATAAATATTATTTTTAGGGGGTATTTCATGAAGTATAAGTTTTATTCTTTTAACCAGGCAGAAACTATATTAAGAGAGAGCAATACATATTCAGAAACTTTAAGGAATATTTTAGACATTATAGATAACATTTCTGATATTAGTTTGATTAAAAAATTTGAAGATATCGGGAAAAATTCTAAGAGTATATCTAACACTATTACATGTTTATTGGAAGAAAGATTAATTGAAAAAAATTGGGTTAAAGAATCAGCTATATTTACTAATTTTCCATTTGAGATTAATAAATCAAAAAGATGGACTCTTGATTTTTATAAAAATAATATTCAACTAGAAATAGCTTTTAACCATGAAGAAGGAACAGCTTGGAATATAATGAAGATACCATTATCTAATAAGCCCAATTGCTATGAGCATAAACAACAAGTTGATTTAGGAATTATAATCACCGCAACCAATCAAATGAAAAGAAGTGGTGGTTATGATAGTAGTGTAGGATCTTTCGAAAAATATATCGAATATCTATCAGCATTTAATCCTTTTATTTCCACCCCCATTTTATTAATAGGATTACAATCACCAGATGATTTTAAAATAAAACATAGAAATATAAATCGTAAAAAAATAGGCCAAGTGAAGGAGATTTCATAATGGAGTTTGAATTTAATTTAGAAATAGATAAATTAATTAGGGAAAATAAAATATTAAAGATTCAAGAAGGCAATCCAATTGCTTCTGGAGCGAAATTACCAATTAATGTTGGAAAGACTTTTGATATATATAGAGTACCTCTAGATTTGCTTTTGTTTAATCATTTGAATGATAGATTTGCCAGTAGAAGAAGAGAATTTATATCAGAAACTGGAACTGACTTAAAAACGGATGATTTACATTCACAAAAAGTAATAATGGATTTTATATGGGAATCTAATCCTAAAAGAAATGATGAAACCTTAAAAGATATACTTAAGAATAAACAACAAAAATATGGTGTTATCACTCGTGATGGAAGGATAATCGACGGAAATAGAAGAGTTCGTATTTTGAAACAAATATATTACAGTAAAGAAGGTACATACTCAAATATAGATAAGGAAAACTTCAAATATTTTGAAGCAATAATCTTGCCAGATGATATTAATGATACAGACATTCAATTACTGGAAACAAGACTTCAGATGGGTGAAGATGAAAAAGTTGATTATAATGCAATTGAAAAATATTTAAAGATTGACAAATTAAAAACTTTGGGAATGAAGTATGAAGATATCGCCGGTCTTATTACAAGCGTTGAATCAGGAAAAAAAGCTGAAGAAATGCAAGGCATTTACAAACTAATGTGCGACTATCTGACATATATAGGCGAAGAAGAAAGATTCTCTCTGATTAGTAAAATGGAAGACCACTTTATCAAATTGTATAAGACGTTATCATATTATGAAAAAGGGACATATAATGTTTCTTGGAATCCGGATGATTATGATGTGTTAGATCTCAAAACAGTTGCTTTTAACTACATTAGAGTAGGCTATGAAGGAAAAGCGTTTAGAAATATTATGGGCGGTCAAAGAGATAACAAGGGAGTATTTTCGAATAAAGCAGTTTGGCAGAAATTCAAAGAAAAACATGATAAATTTGTTGATGATTTAGAGAAAAAAGTAAAATCAAAGGAAAATAAAAACGAATTTAATAATGTCGAAGAGAAAGAAAGTTTTTATAAAGAGATAGCAAAAATTCCCTTTGAAAGTTATCTTAAACAAGGAAAAGAAGCTTTGGATAATAAAGCGGCAAGTAATGAGCCTAAAAAACTTGCTGAAGAAGCTTTAGATAAGCTTGATTCTATCGATATTGATTTTTTTATTGATAATTTTGATAAATCCGCTTATAAATTCTTGCAAGAGATAGAAAAAAAAATAGGGTTGATAAAAGATAGAGTACTTAAAGATGTATTTGACAAACGAAAATAATAAAATAATAATTTCTGATTACGAATCTTTAATTTCTAGGCTTGTAAGACAAGTGATTCTTTTGACTGAAGGATTTGAAGACTTGAATACTATAGTTTTTGATTTTGAAGAAAAAAAAGTGATTAATCTAATAGAATTTCTTCAAAAAAATAATATTGGTTATTTAGTAGATAATTTTTTAGATTCTTTTCTACAAAAACATTTTGGAAAAATAGAAGATTTTAAATTTCATACGATACAAGCTCTTGAAATAAAAAACAATCTCAATAATGCTTCAAGAGGCTATGTTGATTTTATTAACGTTATTAAGAAAAAAATGGTCCGTTCATTGTACGAACATCAACTGAAGGCAGCATATCACATGGCTTTTTCATTAAATTCATGTAATTTTTCTGTTCCTGGTTCTGGCAAAACTACAATTGTATATACTGCTTACTCATATCTAAAAGATTTAGGAAAAGTAGAGAAGTTATTAATCGTAGGGCCATTGTCATCCTCATTAGCTTGGAAAAATGAATATTATGCATGCTTTAATAAAATCCCCAATTTCATTAATTTAAATGAATTAAACCAACATGAAAAAACCAAGTACTTTAAAAAATATAAAGATATACAATCGGAAATTAATTTTATTAATTACGAAGCTTTTAATAATATAAAAAAACCATTAAATGAGTTTTTAGACAAAAATAGTGTAATGGTTGTGTTAGATGAAGCACATAAGATTAAAAATCCAAATGCCAAGAGATCACGAAGCATTATGAGTTTTGCTGATAAGGCTAAATCAAGAATTATTCTTACAGGAACTCCAATTCCAAATGGATATATAGACTTATATAATCTTTTTGAATTTGTGTGGCCGGATAAAAACATAATTGGTTTTAATCCAAACCAGTTAAAAAAAATAAGTGAAAGCTTTAAATATGAGAGTGATGTCAAAAGATTGATGAATAACATTGACCCTTATTATATTAGAATTACAAAAGATGTTTTGAATCTTCCAAAACCAACATTCAATGATCCGATTAATGTAGAAATGGGTGAAATACAAAGAAAAATTTACGATTTCATTGCAGATGATTTTCTTGAATTAGATTATTCCGGTGGAGATTTTGATCTTCAGATGGATTTAAAAAAAGCTAAGCTAATTAGACTGATGCAATCTTTGACAAACCCATCAACTTTGTGTCAATCAATTAATCGCAACGAATATGATGACTCAGAGCTATTCAATTTAATTTGTAATTATGAAAATCTTGAAATTCCAAAAAAATATTCTACTGTCTTTAATCTGGTTCAAGATATTGTTTCGAGTAATGGAAAAGTAATTGTTTGGACACAGTTTGTGCATAATTTAAAAGGTTTAAAACAGTTCCTTCTTTCTAATAACATTTCTTCAGAATTATTATATGGTGAAATTGATAATGAAGAAAGAGAATCTATTATTAATAGATTTCATTCAGACATGAATTTAAAAGTGATTATAGCCAACCCTGCTGCTGTTGCGGAATCAATCTCATTACATAAGGCTTGTCATAATGCTATATATATGGATATGAGCTTTAATGCAGCCCATTATATGCAATCAAAAGATAGAATTCATCGTGTTGGACTTAATCCCGATGATGAGACAAATTATTATTTTTTGCTATGTAAGGAATCTATAGATGAAATAATATATAAAAGAGTTTTAGAAAAAGAAGAAGTTATGCTTAACATAATCGAAGGGAAAACAGTACCTTTGTTTTCTAAGGATTTTGAAGCTGATTTATCTGACACAGATATTAATATAGTTTATGAGTATTTACTTAAAGAAAGGCTGAAATAATGTATCTACCAAATCTATCAAGAGATAGAAATAAATTTATTATTGTTCAGAAATACAATACAAGAGGTATAGCTGCTGCAATATTTCTATTCTTAACCAAAGACATATCGTATAGAGATATTGAAACAAGTATTCTAAATGTAGATTCTAAAGGGTATCTTTTTCTGGATATTCTAAAGTATTACGGACTCAGGAGAGAGCACTGCAATATTTTTAATGATTCATCATATGAATATGTTAAAAATGCTGTTCGTGATAAAGTTCTTGAAGACAATGAATACGAGACATTATTTACTTTATTAAATTCAGTCACAATAGAAACCATTGAAAAAAATTATCCGCATTTGAATATGATTAAGACAGAATCTGAGCCAGAGCACTTAGATTATAAAGTAGAGAATACTGAAATTAATAATTTATCTGAAGTTGAAAAAGAGGCTTATTTCAATGTAATTTCAAAAATACGTAATAAAACAATTCAAGACAAATTTAGGAAAGATTTATTAGATGAATTTAATTGTAAATGTGCTTTATGTGAAGTTGACATAAAGTGCTTATTGATAGCTTCGCATATAATTCCATATTCTATGTGCGAAGGAATGATAGATAAGGCAGGTGACTCAAACAACGGGTTATTATTATGTCCTATTCATGATGCATTATTTGAGTCAGGAAAGTTTATATCTTTTAATCAAAAAGGCGAGATTATTATTTCTAGTAAAATTAGTAAATCTGATTACGATAAATACAAAATACACAAGTCAATAATTTTGAATCTGAAGCATATGACAAAAAAAAGAAAACAATATTTAATAGAACACAATAAAATGTTTGTTGAAAAAAATGAGAAATCTTAATTATTAAAAAACAATAACCATTTCCAACTGAAATCTTAACAACAAGTCGCATTAGATCCTTTATGTACATCTATTAGAAATTATATATTATACATTATAAGATATGGATAAAACATAAAAATTATTATTTATTATAAGGTGGTGCTTGTTATAACCAGATGCAAATTTCCGGACATCTACATCAGTCTAATCTGATAATCACTTAAAGAAACGTAAGCTCCTACAGGCATAAACACATATATGTAAAGTGATTTTCACCAAAGGAAAGAATGTTTCTTGCTATTTATATTAAGATTGAAGATTAATTTCACACTGAATTGATAATAGCTAAAGCAGTTATAATCATATCTATCTTATGTGATATAATTTAGTTAAATTAAAGCACTAAAGGGGAGTTTTGCTTGATAGTTTATACAAACACAATAAAAAAATTTAATAATGATATTGATGAGGGCACAATTGCTGAACTTGTTAGAAAAGAATTAGAACAAAGAAATGTGATTGTAAATAACATTTCTGAAATAAGATCTTGGGATAATTCTTTACTTTATATGAAGAATGTACTAAATGATGAATCTATTAACCAAGAACTTCATGTTGCTATCGAATATCAAATACCAGCCACTTCTAAAAGAGTGGATTTTATTGTGTCTGGCATAGATGAAAACGATAAAAATCATGTTGTTATTATAGAGTTGAAGCAATGGGAACAAGCCACTAGAACGAGTCGTGAAGATATAGTCACAACTTATTTAGCAGGAACACATAGAGCAGTAACTCATCCATCTTATCAAGCATATTCATATGCAAAGACAATAGAAAACTATAATGAATATGTTCAAGAAGAGCAAATAGAACTTCATCCATGTTGTTATTTACATAATTATAAAGAAGAATATAGAGAAGAACTAGATAATTATTTGTATCATGATATTATAAAAATTGCACCTATGTATTTAAAAAGAGACATCAAAAAACTTAGAGAATATATCAGTTCTTATGTGAAAAAATCAGATCAAGGAAAAACTTTATTTAGAATTGAACACGGGAGAATAAGACCTTCTAAAGTTTTACAAGATTCATTAGTCTCAATGATTAAAGGCAATAAAGAGTTTTACATGATTGATGAACAAAAAGTCGTTTTCTCAACAATCAAAAAACTTGTTGAATTGGCAATCCAAAAAGACGAAAAATATACTGTAATTGTTGAAGGTGGTCCAGGCACAGGTAAAAGTGTTATTGCAATCAATTTATTAGCAGAATTCAAAAGTTTAATGGTTAACTATGTAACAAAAAACGCAGCACCAAGAAATGTGTATTTTGCGAAAATGAGACAAGGTAATTACAAACTTAATTACGTTAAGAATTTGTTTAAAGGTTCAGGTTCTTATATTAGTACCAAAAACAATCAATTTGATTGTTTGGTCGTAGATGAAGCTCATAGACTAAACCAAAAATCGGGTCTATTTATGAATCTAGGAGAAAACCAAATTAAAGAGATAATAAATGCATCTAAAGTAAGTGTCTTTTTTATAGATGAGGATCAAATCGTAACAACAAAAGACTTTGGATCTATTAATGAAATTAAAAAACAAGCTCAATTATTAGGTAGTACAATTTTTAGTGGAGATGATTTTAAATTGACATCTCAATTCAGATGTAATGGTAGTGATGGATATATTGCATTCTTAGATCATATACTAGGCATTAGAGAAACAGCTAATTATGATGGATTTGATTTAGATTATGATATTAAAGTTTTTGATAATCCCTCAGTAATGAGAAGTGAACTTAAAGAAAAAAATACGATAAACAATAAAGCAAGAATGATTGCTGGCTATTGTTATGAGTGGGAAACTCAAAAAAATAACGGACCTGATGTTTATGATATTGAATTAGAAAATGATTTTAAAGCTAAATGGAACTTTAATTCAACAAACACTTGGGCAATTGATGAAGATTCATTTGAACAAGTTGGGTGTATACATACTGCTCAAGGTCTTGAATTTGATTATGTAGGTATTATTATTGGTAAAGATATGATTCTTGAAGATGGTAAAGTAGTTACTGACTATACAAAAAGAGCAAAATCAGATGCTAGTCTAAAAGGTATTAAAACAAATAAAAATTTTGAACTTGCTGATCGAATTATTAGAAACACATATAAGACTTTGTTATCAAGAGGTCAAAAGGGCTGTTATATATATGCTGAAGATGAAGAATTACGAGGATACATTAACAAGATGATTAAAAGACAAGGAGACAAAAAATGAAAGATATTATAGATAAACTTATAAAATTTAGAGATGATAGAAATTGGAAACAATTTCATACACCAGAAAACATTGCTAAATCAATTGTATTAGAAGCTGCAGAGTTATTAGAAAATTTCCAATGGAACAATGATAATGTTGATATTGAAAATATAAAAGATGAAATTGCAGATATTATGACATATTGCTTATATATGTGTGAAACATATGATTTAGATGTGAAATCAGTTATAGAAGAAAAAATCGAAAAAAACGAAAAAAAATATCCAGTTGATAAATCTTATGGAAAAGCAGATAAGTATAACAAATTGTAAAATTAATGAATTATTAATGCTGGGGAGTGTGTTATGGAAAAGCATCTAAATGATTGGATGGAAATATTGCAAGGTATGTCGAATGACAATACTTATAAACTAGCATGGGGTAGAGCAATTATCGAGGTTATCTTATTAGATGACTTTTTAGTTCGCAATAATGAAGAAATCGTCATAGAGTTTGATGAAATAGCTAAAAAAATACTAAAATACTATTGGAATCAAATCTTATTTTTTAATTTAAAACAAAGCTCAAATTCAAAAAAGCCACCCATTATTTTTAGTATAGTTTCTGAGATTATAGAAAAATACAAGAAACATAAACAAAGCAATATTCCAATTTGGTTTGATAGAGCTGAATCCTTTTTTAACTCGCATAGAGTGGATTATGATAAAACTATAAAACGAATATCAAAAACATTAAAAAGTGATGTTTGTTGGAGATTTTTATATGCCAACAAAAAACAATATGATATATATAGTTTAAATGAAGAAAAAACAAAAGTATTTATATCTAGAAGAAATGCACTCATTATTAAAGATTATGCTATTATGCTCACACAAATAATCAATTATAGATGGGCTCAATTATTAGAACAATATAATCGGTCTCCGAAAATAGCATCTAAAGTGCAAGGTTCTATCGATAATAAAATCAGAAGAAAGAATCTTAAGAGTTTTAAAGAAATTTTAATTAAACAATATAAAGATAATAAAATAATTGATTTTTATACAAGTGAAACATTAGAACTTAATGATATCAGTGTTGATCATGTTATACCATGGTCTTTCATGTATAGTGATGATATTTGGAATTTGGTTTTGACAAGTAAGTCTAATAACAGCAAAAAATCTAATATTATACCTACTATAGAGTATATTGAAAAATTAAAAATGAGAAATGTGAGTCTTTTAAATCTTATTGATGATAGTTCAGCAATAGAAGAATTAAAGCATGCTATAGAACAAGATTTTGTGACTAAGTTTTATTATGATGCTATTTTATAAGTTCATACTAAATTGACGAAATATGAAGCATATTGGATCAAATCGTTTATCTATATGTAATAAAAAATAGTAAAAATGTTTTAATACGGAGGTTTATTTATGAAATGTTTGAAAAATCTTTCTTTATCTGAAGCAACTACTTTGGAGACTATATTACAATATACTGCTTCAAAAATCAATAATTATAATAATGAGATGATTCATATGAACCCAATGATTACATCAGGATTTAATTTTACTTTAAATTACATAAACGAAAGGTCTGTAGCATATGCATTTACTAAGTATCTGCATAGCAACATAGCTACACTATTTCCAAATACGACAGTATTAAACGAAGCAGCAATTAACTTAAATTTTACAATTGGTAGACTTGATGAAGCTACAATTCTAGATTTAGTTGAAAATAACGAAAGTGATTCATTAACAAAACGTCAAAGAATGTATCCTGATGCATTGTTACAAATATTAGATAGCAACAATGAGATGTATTTATTTGTTGAATATAAGGTTAATGATAAATTTAAATATTATTCTTTAGCTGCAGATTTGATAAAATACCTAATCTATATAACGAATTCAAGTAAAAAGAGTTACTTTATGTACGTACTTTTCAATAGAGATAACTATGTTACAATAACCCCTTCAGGAAGATTAATTTATCAGATTCTAGATGAATCTATCACTAGAAGTACAGTTAATAGCAATGCAAATATCTATCTTTATGATATTTGTACACAGATAGAGCCACAAAGAACTGAAACATTAAGACCCTTGGATGAAACGTTAATTAGTAAGTTTCATGCGCTAATAAATATTGCTGAAACTATTGATGAGATTTATGGTTTGAATTTAAATGATGATGATATAATTGAAGCTATGAATTTCCAAAACAACCCATACTATCAAAATATTGATAGTTTTTCTCCAAATGTCATAACAGCTCGAGTAATAAAAGAAAATTACGCATTTATAAACGAAATCTATGACTACATTAGAACTAATCAAATGGATATTCCACTTCAGACAGATACTAGAATCACTATTGAACAGTTTATTTCGGGATCTATAGTGGATGATATTAGTTTTATTAATGGAACAGTTTGGCATTTTAGAAATCAATTAACTAATCAATTAGGCGATGAGAGAGACCGTATTGACGATACTGCATTCAGTGCAAACTATAAAAAATCTCTCTGGATTCTCTCGGTGATTTTTGAGTTTGTTGAATTGAACAATATAGAGATTGTTCAATCGAGAGATTTATACGAAAAGACAAAGGTTCTGATCAAAAAGAATTTGGATAGATTAGATTTAGGCTATAGAAGAGATGAGAATAGGAGAAGTTTAAATACACTAGCAATAAGTTTAATCTACTTTATTAGAGAACTGTATCAATTGATTTACATAGAGACAGATAGAGGACTCAAAGAAAGCAAAAACTACAAAGCTTTTAAGAAACGTAGAATTTTATTAAAACACCTTAAAGAAACAATGAAGTTAATACTTGATAAGAAGAGAATGGCTGATTTAGAGTGGGAGTTTAATATTGAGGATTTTGGATTAACAGTCTTGGAACATATTATAAAGATTACAATAAGTGATGTTAGCAGAAGATAATGAAGTGCCCCGCCCAAATTAATGTATGGTGTTTGTAATATTTGTATACAACAATGTATCTAAAGTACTAAAATCTTTACATTATTCTTTTTTTGGGGGTCAAATGACAACGTATAAAGAGATTCAAGAATATGTTAAAATGAAACACTTAGTTTCAGTGAAAACTTGCTGGATTAATCATGTAAAAAAAACTGGGATCAAGTTGAGAACCACACCAAATAGGCTTTCTTCAACTGAAAGAGTAAATTCATGCTCAGATAAGTATGTTCAACTAATAATGGATGCCTTCAATTATTTAGGTGTAAGCAAATGATTTGCCCTTTTTGTAATTTTGAATATGATAATTCAATTGATCCAGATTGTCCAAAGTGTAATAGAAAAAATATCTCAGTTTCAATTAATGCTACGATTGATGTTGAGGTTGATTTAAGCTACAGAGGTAAAAGTAATGAAAAAGTCAACAAAAGACCTTCATTTGAATTTAAAGGTGGTAATGAACTGAATCATCGACTTAATCGAAAAGTAGATAGAACATATCACATAGATAGGGTTAATGATCGATATACAGAAAATGTAACCGACAAAGTAACACACGAGCTTATACAAACTGTGGATGAACCACTAAGTAAACATCTAAATCATGGCGATGCCAAGAAAAAAAAGTGAGGTTTACAATGATAAAATTTACAGATTTCATCAAAATAGATTTATCCGAGAAAACTAAAATTAAATTTAATATGTATACCGGGAATTGGAATAAAAGAGCTTGGGATTCATTATTAGATGGCTCTGATGATTGGTTACAGATGAATGAATGGAAGACCATACACCTCAACAACAATTTAAGCCACGCTGAATACCTAATAGCTATGGCACAATATTATCCTTATGGACCAGAGTATTATATTTTTTGGGGGAAACCATGATTAATAAAACAATTACTTCTTTAAAGAAGATTAATTATAAACTTTTCACATCACTTATTTTGCTAGGACTTATTCCAACTATATATACAACAGTAAGAATTTTTTTAATTGGACAATTACCAGGAGAATGGGGATTTAATATTGCTAGTCAATTGGCTTGGGTAAATTTGCTTTACGAGGTATTGCAAGAAGCTATTATCCTACCATTATTCTTTTTTATTGGAGTAGCCATCAAGAATAAACTTGAGCTCGAAAATAAAGTAAGAACTGGTATGTTATTTACTGGGACTATATATACTCTCTTATCTCTTTTTATGATTATCTTTGCTGTACCAATTATCAGATTTATGGCTCAAGATGCTACATTGATTAATGAAACAGCAGCTTATGTAAGATTAGAAACAATCGCAGAGATTTTTGGTATGCTCTTTCGTTTCATGCTAGTGGTAGTTATTGTAATTAACAAGGATAGATATATATATTATATATTAGGACTTAAAATGGTATTAACGATCTTGCTGGATTTATTTTTTGTTTCAACTCTTAGTTTTTCACTTAATCTAGGTGTAAACGGAATTGCGATTACAAATATCATTGTAAATTTATTATTGCTGATATTAGTATATTATATTTTAAAAAGAGAAGGTGTAAATCTATTCTCAAAAGAGAAGTTATCATTTGCTTGGATCAAGGATCTTTCTAAGGTTGGAGGTATATCTGGACTAGAGAGTTTTATAAGAAATATTGCATTTATGTTTATGATAATTAGGATGGTTAATGTTGTAGGAGAACAAGGCACATTTTGGGTTGCAAATAATTTTATATGGGGATGGTTATTACTACCCGTCCTACAGCTTGGTGAACTTATCAAAAGAGATTGTGGTGAAGATATCTCTGCAATAAAAGAAAAATCGTTGGGTTATTTTGCTATTACAGCTGTTATAGTTGTTTTTTGGATGATATCAATTCCATTGTGGATTCCATTTTTAAGAGATGTATTATTATTGTCTAATTATCAAGATGTTTTTTATGTGGTAATCATAAGTGTTGGTTTTTATGTTTTATTTGCATTTAATAATGTTATTGATAGCATCTTTTATGGTATTGGTAAAACAAAGTATATGTTGTTTCAATCAGTAGCTATTAATTCAATTTTTTATGGTACAGCATTTATTTTATATGTTACAGGGATTTATCAACCAACATTGACCCTTATAGCATTAATGTTTGCAGCTGGTATAGCATTTGATAGTCTATTAACATACGGAATGTTTATTTGGATGCTTAAAAAGAGAAATATCAGTATTTTATCTTAAATATACATATGAAGTCAAAGACACAGTTGTGTCTTTTTTCTTTTGCCCATCTGTTATCATAAATGCTATAATATAAGAGAAAATACGTTAAAAAGATTATTTATAAAAAACAAAGATTTAAAAACGATTAAAGAAGAGGTATCTTTATGTCAAAATTTAAAGATCTAAGAATAGTCGATAATTTTTATCAGACATCTAGTTTTTTTCCTATGCCAACAATTCTCATATCGACACTAGATGATGATGGACAAACATCCATAGGAGCATATTCCTTATGCTTTCCATACTATGTTGCAGGAAAAGACTATTATGCAATGATTCTAGAGTGTAGAAATTCATCTAATACAGCACAACACCTTTTAAAAAGACCCCATTGTGCACTTAACTTTCTACCTAGTAATAAAGCATATTTTAAAGAATCAGTTAGACTAGGATTTCCAGGAGATACTCCAAAAGAAAAAATGGCTAAATTCAACCTAACACTAGAAGACTCAATGATAGATACCAAAAGACCTAAAATTATATCAGAAGCTTTTCAAGTATTTGAATGTACATGGGATGCTACTTTAGAAGATGCATATAAAGATATACCCGGACAATCAGAAGGCTATAACCCACCCTATCGTCATTTTAATGGTATTACCAGTCAGTTTGGTGCACACTTCATATTAAAAATAGATAAAATATTGATGGAAGATATCTTTCATCAAGCCATTATCGATGGTGTAAAGGCTAAAAACTTTCCAAAAATACCTGTTGATTATGGATATAGAGATAATACACATTTTTGGTATGCAGATACCAAAAAATATCATAAGGAAAAAGTGCCTGCACCTAAAGAAGTAGATATTAAAACTGTTAGATATGCTGCTGATCGTGCAGACCCAGATATTCATTTTACAGATGAAGCATGCAAGAGACTTACAAGAGTTCCAAGAATATTTTTAAAGGTTGCTCTTGATGGGTGTGTTAAGTGGGCAAAAGAAAATAATATTACAACCATTGATGAAAAAGAGATGGATATGATTAATGATAAAAGAAGTCATGAAAAGAAAAAGACATAAAAGTGATGAGGGAAACTATGTTTAGTCAATACGAGTTTGAAACCATAAAAAAAGAGTTTGATGAAAAACAAAAGATTAGAAGAAAAAAATTAATAAATGTATGGGGGATTCTATTGTTTATCGTATCTATGATTTTCATTGCAATCCTATTGATTTTTGAAATCTATACAAAAGATAGCGATAGTGCAGGAATTTTCTATTTTTTTAGCGGCATTATAATTTTCGGATTTGCTTTAGGACTGATCATAAGCATAAAATATATCAGTGTAAAACCTTACTTTGGATACTTATTTCCAAGAATTATTGAAAAGATTAATGATGAAGAAGGACTATTTTTAACATATGATGCTTATCCTAAACTCGATAAGGCATTTAATGAAGAAGGTGGTTTGTTTCCAAAAGGTGCATCCATAGCATCTAAAAGAGTGATTCAAGGATATTCTAAAGAACAAGATGTGTTTCACATCATTGATTGTATGATGACAACACAAGCTGGAAACAATCAAGTGACACATTTTGATGGTAGTTATATCTACCTTCAAAAACCTAGCCAAACAGAACTTCAAATTAGATCAAACGGTTCTCCAAATCTAAAAGGTGAGAAGTACGAAAAAAAGATAGTAGATGTAGCTCTTAAAGTTTATAAACCTGTTGGTGTTGAACTCACTGATATCGACCAAAGATATATTAGATTGATTGATAACTTAAAAAAAGATGATAGATTTCGATATCTATATTTTGGGATTAATAAACAAAGTTGTCATTTAGCGATATGGTATAGAAAAAATCCAGTGAGAAAAAAGAAAAATTTGAATCTAGAAATCCTAAATCAATACTACAAAGATTTTGGTGTTGAACTTGAATTTATTAATATACTTGAAAACTTGAGTTTGGATCAATATTAGATATCAAGATGATGAATAATCTACATACGATTTACATACACTAGTTTTTTTCAAGTCAAATTTTTAAGAAAAAAATCTATTATAATTTATATATGTTACAATGAACTATTATTTAAAAAAAGTTTTCATCCCTCATCTCTTGATGGGGATTTTTTATTATCTATAATTTATCTAATAAACTTCATTAATATATAATAACAACCACTAAATCTTAAATTGTAAAAGTCACGAATATATGCTATATTTAAATAAAACATATGCATAGGGGATTAACATGACTAAAAAAACTTAACAGATTTAACATTAGAAGAATTATGGGAACTTTTTCCAATTGAACTTGTTAAACACAATTCAAATTGGTCAACTATATTTAATGAAGAAAAAGCTTATTTACTAAACCATTTAAATGATTCATCTATCACAGGCATCTATCATATAGGAAGCACTGCTATTTCAAATATCTTATCAAAAAATATCATTGATATGCTAGTAGAAGTAGACATAGAACACTTAGATAAATTAATTAAACCCATTGAATCATTAGGATATATAATGATGAATCAAACAGCATCAAGAATATCTTTTAATAAAGGCTATACCATAAACGGATATAGTGAAAATGTATTTCATCTACATCTTAGAAAATTAGGCGATAAGGATGAACTCTATTTTAGAGACTATCTTAATAAACATCTTGATGAAGCTAAAGTTTATCAAGATTTAAAAATAGAATTATCCAAAAGATATAAACATGATAGGGATCAGTATACATTAGAAAAAGCAGAATTTGTTAAGAAAATGACAGAAAAAGGTAAAATTGAACATAAGCTGTTCATATTAAAAAAAATAGCTAATGCTCTTAACATTCAAGATCTAAAATGGCATTTAGGTGCCTCATGTATGCTCTATTTAAGAGGTCATATCGAGTCCTTTAATGATATTGATTTATTTATATCTGACAAAGATATCTTCAAAGCGAAATCTATCTTAGATCAAATGGGAAAATTAAAGGATTTTATTAAATCAAATGATTATGCGACAAAGCATTTTTATGAATATATCATCGATGATGTTGATATAGATTTAATCTCAGGGTTTAAAATAAGATCAAGTCATCAAATATTTGATCTATCTGACATCGATGATCAAGTCTATGATACATATAATTTAGAGGATACTACTATATATCTAGATGATTTAAAAACTTGGCTAAAGTATTATCAAATAATGGAAAGAACTGACAAAGTTAATCTTATAAAAGCTATACTTAAATCTAAGGAGGATTAAAAGAAGAAACAATATCTATTTATATAACTCTTTAGATGAAGTGTTGTTTATTTTGCTATTTAATGCTATTATATGTGTAAAGATATTGCACAATAATCTACTACATAAAGATATATGAAGACAGGCACAAGCTGGGTTAGAATTAAAACCCATTTTAATATATAGCTTGAGGAGTTCCATATGGCAGATGGAATAATCTTAGCAGCCGGATATTCAAGTCGTGCAAAAACGAACAAAATGCTTTTATTGTTCGAAAATGAATCTTTAATTATACATTCAATCAATGGTATGATGCCTTTTGTCAGCCATATTTTTGTCATTACGGGCCATTATCATCAAGAAATTAAGGATGCTTTAAAAGATTTGAAAAATGTGACTTGCGTTGAAAATAAAAACTATCATCAAGGTATGTTTAGCTCTATACAAACTGGAGCTAAGCAAGTTTTTGATGATTTTTTTGTTTTACCTGGAGATTGTCCATTTGTTAAACCTTCAACATATGAAAAACTACTTATAGGTACTAAAGAAATGAGGGTCCCTAGCTATGAGGGACGAAAAGGACATCCACTCTATATTCAAAAACATTTAATTAAAGAACTTGTAGATGAAGATGCTTCATCTAATTTAAGAGATTTTAGAAATAGACATGATTTAGAAATCATAGAAACTAATGATCCAAATATTTTGAAAGATATTGATACAATCGAAGATTATATAAACCTTGAAAAACTTATGAGAAAGGATGATCAAAATGGAAGTTAATCACTATCAAAAAGCAAAATCACTAGAAGAAGCTTATCAACTATTAAATGAAAACTCTAGAAATTCAATTTTAGGGGGAGGCACTTGGCTAAAACAAGCATCGTCAAGTCACGAAACACTGATTGATTTGTGTGACTTAGGTTTAAATCAAATCATTGAAACAAAAGATACTATTGAAGTTGGTGCTTTAGTAACACTTCATGATCTTGAGTCAAATGAAGCAATCAAAGCCTTGGGGCAAGGCTTTGTCAGTAACAGTATTAGTCATATCTTAGGTGTTGGATTTAGAAATGTTGCGACTATCGGTGGAACAATTGCTGGAAGATATGCATTTTCTGATGTGATTACATCCCTTTTAACACTTGATGTAAAACTAATCTTTTATCCTAAAAAAGAAGTTAGTTTAGAAGACTTTTTGAACTCTAAAGGAAAAATGTCTGATATTTTAACACACATTATTATTAAAAAGAGTCCTGGAAAAGGGTTTTTCAAAAAAGTATCATCAACAACACTTGAATTTGCAATCTTAGATATTGCTGTTTATCAAGAAAACTATAAGTATAAAATATCACTTGGTTCACGCCCAAGTGTTGCGATGCTTTCACATGAAGCAACTGATTTTCTAAACAAACAAGAAAAACTAACAGAAGAAGTTCTAGAACAAACTGCTCAAATTGTTTTAGATACTATCAATCTTGGATCTAATAAATCAGCAACTAAAGAATATAGAAGTGTTTTAGCTAAAACATATGTTAAAAGAGGTATCAAGGAGGTGACCACTCTATGAAGATTAACTTAAATCTAAATGGTAGAGACCGTGAGTTTGATGTAGCAACAAACGAGTACCTACTTGAAACACTTAGAAAAAATCATGTCACAAGTGTTAAAAACGGGTGTGATAATTCTACATGTGGTGTTTGCACTGTCTTAATGGATAACAAACCAGTTTTATCATGTTCAGTTTTATCTCTAAGAGCTGATGGACACCATATCACTACTGTAGATGGTATTTCAAAAGAAGTTGAAGAGATTAGCAATTTCTTCGGAGAAGAAGGTGCTGATCAATGTGGTTTTTGTAATGCTGGCATGGCATTAACTATATATGCACTTAAACAAGAATTAAAAAATCCAACCGATGATCAAATCAAAGATTATATCGTTGGTAATTTATGTAGATGTACTGGATATCATGCTCAATTTAAAGCAATTAAAAGTTATTTGGAGGTGAAAAAATGAAAGTCGTTAATTATAAAACACCTTCTATAGATGGTAAAGGGATTATGATGGGAAGACCAGCGTATACCGATGACTTAGCAGATCCAAATTCTCTAATCATTAAAATCCTTAGAAGTCCTCATGCGTTTGCGAAAATTAAAAAAATAGATGTTTCAAAAGCTAAAGCATCAAATGGTGTGGAACTCATATTGACACATCATGATATTCCAAGAAATGCTTTTAGTCGTGCTGGTCAAGGATATCCAGAACCATCACCGCATGATAAATTTGTTTTAGATGAATATGTCAGATATGTCGGTGATGAAGTAGCTTGCGTTGCAGCGATATCAGAAGATATTGCAAATAAAGCTTTAAAACTAATAGATGTTGAATATGAAATCTTAGATCCTGTGCTTGATTTTGAACAAGCAATTGATCATCCATCTATCATTCATCTAGAAGAAGACATTAAAGAAATGTTTCCAATTGGTTTTCTTCCTAAAAGAAATATTGCCGCAAGCTATCAAATGGAAATTGGACAAACAAGTGAGGCTTTAAAATCATGTGATGTTGTAATAGAACACTCATTTTATACGCAAGCACAAGCACATGCGATGATGGAACCTCATACTGCAAATGCAAGAATGGATTATCAAAATAGACTTGTTATTTATTCAGCAACACAAACACCTTTTCATGTCAGAAGAATCTTATCACAAACGCTTGATTTCCCATTATCTAGAATTAGAGTGATTAAACCTAGAGTGGGCGGCGGATTTGGGGGAAAACAAGCGCTTCATGGAGAAATGTTTGTGGCTTTAG
>CAKMKH010000094.1 GCA_927441705.1 uncultured Acholeplasmataceae bacterium
TAGTCATGTTCTTCTTTGCACAAAAACATATTATTAAAGGCATGACGTCAGGCGCGATTAAGTAGTGAGTAAAATAAAGTTAGCGATATTTGATTTAGATGGTGTAATTACATCTACAACCGAAGAACATTTTAAGGCTTGGACGTTATTATTTATCAAGCATTTCGGTATAAGACTTGATCAAGATCTAGAAGTCTATACAAAAGGAGTTTCAAGAATAGAATCATTTAAGATTTTATTAAAACATTCAAAAGTTGATATCGATGATATGAAATTGATTGAATGTTTAGCTAATGAAAAAAATGAAATATATAAAGAATTAATTTCAGAATTTAATGAATCGAAAATATGTCCTGGTGTGATTGATGTTCTAAATTTTCTAAAGCAGAAAAATATAAAAATTGCTTTAGGAAGTGCATCAAAAAATGCTCCATATTTAATTAGGAGTTTAAAATTAGAACAATATTTTGATTATATCGTAGATCCTACTGGTAAAAATAGTAAACCAGCACCTGATATTTTCTTAGATGCAGTTAATCACTTCGGATATGATCCAGAAGAAGCTATTGCGTTTGAAGATGCAGAAGCAGGTGTCAAAGCAATTAAAAATGCACATATATTTGCAATTGGTGTAGGAGATGAAGATTTAAAAGATGCTGACGTGAAGTTTAAATCGTTAACAGACTTAAAATCATCTATATTAGAAAACATTATTAGAGGTAATTAACATGAATATACAACTAGAAAATCAAGATTTTTTAATCCAATCAAGGAAAAAAGACTTTGAGTCACTTATAACTGATGAAGCTATATTTTCACAAGCAAATGGCATGTTAGGAACTAGAAATCATTTCATAGAAGGTTATGGAAAAGATGATGCGCCTATAACTTTGATAAATGGATTTTATAATACATATCCATTTAGATATGAAGAAAACTATAAACAGTTTCCACAATATGGACAAACTATTGTTAATCTTCCAGATGCATCATTTATGGAAATACGATTTAATGATCATATCGTCGATATGATATCAATGGAATTAATTGATGTAAATCGTAAATTAGACATGACAAAAGGTTTGGTAACTAGGATTTCTACTTATCAGAGAAAAGATTTAACGATTAAAATCAAAGAAGAAAAGCTTGTTCCTTATTTCACAAATGTCATTATATCTAGAGTAACAATTTCAAGTAATTTAGATGGACAATTATCAATCAAATCAACGCTTAGAATGCCTTTATTAAAGGAAATGGAAACGATTGATCCTAGATTATCAAGATCAAGAAAACATCTAAATTTAAGAATGGTTGATTTTAAAGAAAATTATGGATATATGCATGTAGATACAATAGAGACCAAACTCAATTGTATGGCTGCCATCACACATGATCAACCTATGAATTATCATGTCATCGATGATCAAGTGCATGCCACAAAAGATATTAGGATAAAAGCTGATAAAGATTTTATCATTTCAAAATATCAACTCTATGTAACTGATTTAACTTCTACGAATATTGATTCTGATATGGATGATATAATTAAAAATTTAAAAAGTTTTGATTTATATTTAGATGATGAAATCATGCATAAAACAACAATGTGGAAAAAAGCATATCTAGATATATCAGATAAAAAGTTAGCTATTGCATTAAGATATAATATCTATCAACTTAATTTAAATGGTGGTATTAACTCTAAAATGCATATAGCAGCAAAAGGTATAAGTGGAGATGGATATGAAGGGCATTATTTTTGGGACACAGAAACTTATATGCTACCTTTCTTTATACTCACACAACCAGATAGAGCACGTGATTTATTAAAGTATCGTTATGATACACTTGATGAAGCAAGACTAGAAGCGAAAAATGTCGGATGCGATAGAGGTGCGAAATTTCCTTGGAGGACTATTAATGGTAGAGAATCATCACCATTTTTCCCCGCAGGAAGTGCACAAATACATATCAATAGTGATATTGCACTAGCATATATGAATTATTATCATGCAACATTAGATGATCAACTTATGATTCAATATGGAGCAGAAGTTTTATTAGAAACAGCGCTATTCTATCTTGAATATGGACACTTTAACGGTAGAAAATTTCATTTAGATGAAGTAACGGGACCTGATGAATATACAGCATTGGTAAATGATAACTATTATACGAATAAGATGGCTCAAAAGCATTTATTCTTCATTACAAATTATATTAAAGAACACGAAGAAGAAACAAAATTGATTTTAAAAAGATTAAAAATCAAGAAAAAAGATTTAAAGCTTATGGAAAGAGCAGCACGCTCAATGAATTTATTGGTAGATAAAAATAGACATGTGATTAAACAAGATTCAAGTTTTATGTCTAAAAAAGAGTTAGATTTAACGACTTTATCAAAAGATCAGTTTCCATTATTAACAAATTTCCATCCATTATTTATTTATAGACATCAAGTCTTAAAACAAGCAGATGCAGTCTTAGCTATGGTTTTATGTGGAGAAGATGATCCACTTATTTATAAGAAAACATTTGATTATTATTTAAAACGAACTACACATGACTCTAGTTTATCCAAATGTGTTTATGGTATAGCAGCATATAAATTAGGTCGTTCTTATCAAGGTTATCAATATTTTCATGAAGTAACAGAATTTGATTTATTTGATAGAAAAAATCATACAAAACATGGTTTGCATCTAGCAAATCTTGGTGGAAGTTACATGATGCTTATCTATGGTCTTATAGGATTAAGAATGGAAGAAATTCTATCTATTGATCCGGTGGATCAACAAGA
Source organism: uncultured Acholeplasmataceae bacterium (assembly GCA_927441705.1). Classification (GTDB taxonomy): domain Bacteria; phylum Bacillota_I; class Bacilli_A; order Acholeplasmatales; family Acholeplasmataceae; genus Mariniplasma. The sequence goes on from CAKMKH010000094.1 coordinate 2,801, forward strand.
AATTGAAAGCTACAAGGTCCATTTTTCATATCAGGAATCAAATTTGGTGATTGATTATAATCATAATCAAGTGACCATTTCTACAGACAAACCCATTAAACTCAAGGTTTATGGGAAAGAATTAGTCGTAGAAAAAACATTAAATTTTGGAGTCAAAAAGAATTGACTATATTTTCAATTTAAAAAAAATAGGAGGAGAATGAATTGAAAAAATTATTATTATTAGTTGCAGTATTAGCTACAGGATTAGTTTTAGTATCTTGTGGTGGTTCAGAAGAAACATTAACCATCTTTCAAAATAAAATTGAAATTGATGAAGTTTTAAGAACTTATGCAGAAGCATGGGGCGAAGAAAACAATGTTAATGTTGAAGTTAAGAGCTGTGGAGGCGACGCATGTCAATACGGTACACAAATTCTTGCAGAATTCCAATCAGATGAAGAACCAGATATCTTCGTAATTGAAGGACTTGGCGGATATAACATTTATGCTGACGAAATTCTAGAGTTCAGTGGACAAGCTTGGCAAGATGATACGATCAATGAATTTGTAGTTGATGGTAAAACTTATGGTTTCCCTGTAGCACTTGAAGGTTGGGGTATGGCTTATAATGAAGATCTACTTCTTGAATTAGGCTTTACAGCAGCAGACATTACTGCTTTAGAAGATAACTCTCAAGCAGAATTTAGAACTTTCTTAGAAGATGTTCAAGCTGCATTTGATGCTGATGCTAAATATGACAATTATACACCGGTTTCAATGGCAGCTGGAGCTGGTATGACTTGGGTAACTGGTCTACATAACTTTAATGGTTATTTAGGAGCAGGTATGGATTATACTGATCGTACAGTTATTGAAGATTTACTAGCTGGTCAAGTAGACGCAGCTCGTTTATCACAATTAGCTGATTGGGTAGAAATTCTTTATGATTTCTCTGATCAAAGTATTTTAACTACTGGTGGATATGACGAACAAGTTGGTAAATTTGCTAGTGGAGAAGCAGCATTTATACATCAAGGTAACTGGACTGATGGTTCATATGCAAATTCTGATTTCGCAATGGGTTATGTACCTCATGCTACAATGGCTACTGGTAATGACAGTATTTTCGTTGCAGCACCATCATATTATGTAATCAATAAAGATTCAGATACTATTGATGAAGCTAACCAATTCTTAAATGATTTAGCTTTAACTCAAGCTGGTCATGAATACATGGTTAATGAAGCTAACATGGTTCCTGCATTTGAAAGTGTTACATTAACACCTTCTACACCTTTATCAGCAGCAGTAATGGAATGGACACAAGCTGGTAAAATTTATCCTTGGTTCCAAAATGATATGCCTAGTGGATTTGGTCAAGATACTTTAGGACCTATCTATTCATTATTTGCTACTGGCGATATTGATAAAGCAGATTTCATTACACAAGTAACAAACGCAATTGAAGAATTAGCTGATTAATTTTTAAAAATAGGTGAATAAGAGGGTTTAATACTAAACCCTCTTTTCTCTATTAAATTGTTTTATGTTTCATTTTAAATTTAATAAATATAAAAGAGTTTAATATATGATATAGATGATAAATTTGGTGATCAAGATGAAAAAATTAGACATTAAAAAATTAAAAGAAGCTTACTTAAATATATTTGAGCCCTTAGGTCATACTAAGAGTGATTTTTTAAGATTAGAAAAAATAATAAGTGATGCTATTGAAAATAGATCAGAAGAGTTAAAAATAAGAGATCAAAGACCACATGATTGGTATTTATCTGAAAACATGATTGGTATGACGCTATATATTAATCTTTTTTCAAAAAATATTAAGTCGCTTATAAAAAAAATACCTTATTTTCAAGAATTAGGAATTACATTTATTCATTTAATGCCTTTATTAAAGCCAAGAGAAGGCAATAGTGATGGTGGTTATGCAGTTGAAGATTATCGTGATATAAATCCTGATTTAGGCACACTTGAAGACTTTAAAAATTTAATTAAAAAACTTCATGAACAAGACATTAGTGTTGCGATTGATTTTGTGATTAATCATACAGCAAAAGAACACGAATGGGCAAAAAAAGCATCTATGGGTGATGAGTTCTATCAAAATATGTACATGATGTATGACACTGATGAAATACCTAAAAAATTTAATGAAACAGTACCTGAAGTCTTACCGGATCAGTATCCAGGTAATTATACTTATTATGATGATTTTAAAAAGTATGTATATAAATCATTTAGTGAATTTCAATGGGATCTGAATTTTGAAAATCCTTATGTTTTAGAAGAAATATTAAGCATATTTTTCTTTCTTGCAAACCTAGGTGTTGATGTCATTAGATTAGATGCTATACCGTTTATTTGGAAAGAATTAGGAACTACTTGTAGAAACCTTCCTAAAGTTCATGAATTTATGCACATATTTCATTTAGCTAATCAATTAGTGAGTCCATCTGTTGTAGTGCTTGGTGAAGCAATTGTAGAGCCGCATGAAATTGTTAAATATTTTGGAGATGATGAAAAACCAGAATGCGGCTTACTTTATAACGCTAATATGATGGTTAATTTATGGAATGCACTAGCAACAAGAGATGTAAGAACATTAGAAATTGATCAGATGAGATTTAAACTACCTCATCACGCAGCTTGGATTAATTATATAAGATGCCATGATGATATTGGATGGGGTTTAAATGAAGATGCGTTAAGATCTTTTGGATTTGATCCATTTAGCCATAAACAATTTTTAATCAATTTTTATAATGGTAGTTTCGAAGGAAGTTTTTCTAAAGGGCAAAATTATCAATTTAATAAAAACACTTTAGATGCAAGAACTAATGGAACACTAGCTTCATTGTCTGGATTAGAAAAAGCAATAAATGAAAATGATCAATTTGGATTCGAAGAATCACTAAAAAGAAATGATTTATTAAATGCACTCATGTTTTTTGCTCCTGGAATCCCACTAATTTATAGTGGTGATGAAGTAGGCATATTAAATGACTATAAACATGCAAATGATCCTAATAAAACAGATGGCAGATGGATTCATAGACCATTTTTTCCATGGCATGAAAAAGCGTTATTTAAGGATGAAAACACATATCAAGGACATATTTTTAATCATATTAAACGACTCGGAAAGATTAGAAAAAATGAAAAAATTATGCATAGCTCGATTCCTTTAACAGTTATTCCAACAGGTAATATTCATGTATACACAAGTATAAAGGCATATGGAGATGAAAAAATAATAGGTCTATTTAATTTTTCAGAAAATCATCAAGTACTAGACATGAATGAGTTTAAAGCCTTTGGTATTAAAGGTCTTTATAAAGACTTATTTCAAAATAAAACATACGATATGAATGCCAATCATATTGACATGTATCCTTATGAATATTTGTGGTTGAAACTCATATAATAGGTGCTTTAAATAATGAAATAATAATAAAAGACATTTTAATATGAAATGTCTTTTTTTCATCAAAAATCAAGTATTTATCTCGACTTGAGTTTAAACTCATTTATACATTTTTGTAATTAATGTATTTGAGAGTTTATGATATACTAATTGTAAATAAAGAGCATAAAAAATAGTATTTTTTTATGCTCAGGAAAACATGTGTCTTAGATAATTACCACCCATATAAGATTGTTGAGAAAGGTATAAATATGATAAAAATTAGATATGTTGAACTAAATGATAGAGATTCATGGATGAGATTGGATAATCATTTATCTGAAAATGAATTCATAAATAAAGTTTATTTGAAAACTGGATATGTATTAACTATAGATGAAAAAGTAGTGGGCATACTAAGATACAATCTATTTTGGGATAATACACCTTTTTGCACGATGTTATCTATAGACTCGTCTTTTCAACAAAAGGGATACGGTAGTATGCTACTTAAACATTGGGAAGCTGATATGAAATCTAAAAGTTACGGAATGCTACTTACATCAACTCAGGTTGATGAATGTGCTCAATTCTTTTATCGAAAACTAGGGTTTAAGGATTGTGGTTCCTTGATTATAGATATTTCTAAGTACGCTCAGCCAATGGAGTTGTTTTTAATTAAGGAAATTTAGATTTAGCATTAATTTTATGAATCTTCTACAAACAGTTTTATGTCAATCATATTTTCTAGAATCAAAATCTATTGTTTGTTAGAATTGATAATAAAATATACCTATATGCAAAGGAGCTTATATGGATAAACATACCCATCAAATCTTAATCAACCAAGCTATTAAGCAATCATTTTCAGGTCAAATTATTTTTATAGAAAACCACCATAAAACGGTAGAATTTTTTCAAGGTTATGCAAATAAGGAAAAAAACAGTCTTGTTCATTTAAGTAGTGTATTTGCGATTGCTTCAGGAACAAAATTTCTAACTGCACTCGCTATTGGCAAACTAATTGATCAAAATAAATTATCATTAGATAGTTATGCAAAAGATATATTAGACTTATGCATAAAAACTTATGATGGAACCATTCAAATTAAGCATTTACTTTCACACACCTCAGGATTACCAGATTATTTGGACGAATCTTTTGAAACAGAAGAAGCCTATGATAAAATCGATAATACCAGCTTATTAAAAACAACAGACTATCTTAAATACTTTCCACAAGAATCTAATGAGTTTAAACCAGGTACTAAGTTTAAATACAACAATAGTGCTTATGTCTATCTAGCACTTATTATTGAAAAAATCACTGGTATGACTTATCAAGACTATGTTAATAAAGAAATCTTACAGCCATTTGAAATCACACGTGGCGGGGTGTTTTCAACGGATGCATTGCATGATGATTGTGTGGTTGGTTATATAGATAAAAACTATGAAAAAACTAATTTTGAAGCTATTCCGGTTGTGTCTGGTGGTGACGGTGGTGCCTATATGAATGCCTATGATTTTAAGACAATCATTGATGCATTCATAAATGGAGATATCATCAGTAAAGAACTAGCAAGAATTTTTATGAAGCCTCAAATCCAAGTGAATGAAGAAAAAAATATCTATTATGGACTAGGTTTATGGCTTAAAAAGATTAATAATTCAATTATTCCATATTTAGAAGGAAACGATCCAGGAATCTCATTTAAGTGTGTGTTTAATCCATCTCAGTCGTCTTTTTATTGGATTGTGTCTAATACAGAACATGGGGTTTGGAACTGCGTTGATGCATTTGATAACGCGGCATTTAAATAAAATTAATTAAATTCTCATATTGTAAATGGTATATGCTTTATTTATTCATAGGTGTGGCATATGCGTTAAGATAAAGTACTTAATCAAATCTAGGTAAACCCTGCTGGGTGACCATTTTCTTCATCAATTAATTCATTAATTTAGTATGAAAGGAGTAAAGAATTAAATCGATCTTAAGTACTGGCTTTATATGATTTAATTCTTAAATGAAGTATGATTATAACATCAAAAGACAATATGGTTATTTTGAGAGATATTCAAGAAGAAGATATAGATGACTATATGCTTTGGTATACTGATATAACTGAATGGCAAGACTGGGATGCTCCATGGGAGAAAGAAACCTCCACTGAGGAAGAATTAAGATCAAGATTTAAGAAATACTTACAAAGGGTAAAAAACCTTGATGCTTATATAATCAGATCTAGGTTTGAAATATGTATTAATGATGAACAAAAAACTCACATTGGTTGGGTGATATATTATAATATCGATGCTTCATATAAATATACAAAAGAAAACGGACTATGCACGATAGGTATCGATATACCACATCTAAAATATAGGAAACATGGATATGGGACCTCAGCATTATTAACATATATTGATTATTTAAAGTCAAATCATATAGAAGATATTTTCACTCAAACATGGAGTGGAAACCAAGCGATGATTAGACTCTCTAAAAAAATTGGATTTATTGAATGCAATAGATTAAAAGATTATAGAACAGTAAATGGTAAGACCTATGATGCAATTACATGGAAGTTGAAACAAGAGTAAGACGTTTTTTAAAATTAAATATTACAAATATATTAATATTTATAATTATTCATTAAAAATATGTATAATATAAATATTCCATTTATAGTTTATAAATATAAAAAAGGAGAATATCATCATGAAGGATTATATATGGCTTATATATGTACTCATAGTTATCTTTACTTTTTTACCATTTTTAAGAATAGATCTGTATTTCAGATATAAAAAATATCATAAGTTTTTATATGTCAATACCATTTTGTTGATATGGGCATTTTTGATAGGGTTAAGATTTGTAATAAACGACCCACGATTTATTTACTATGCATCACTGAGTGTTTATCCAGTTGTATTTGCTGTTGTTTTACTTTTATTTGTCTCTGTACATGATTATCTAGAAATAAAACTCAGTAAAATAATTAAGCGCATCTTTATTGTTTTATTCGTGATTAATTTTATAACTGCAATTACAAATAATTATCATCATTTGTTTATAGAGTTGTCATTTTCTAATGAAGTAACTACAATTGCTTTCAATCAATCATCTATCGGTTTAGCATTTTATATACATACTATCTTTTCATATATATTATTAGGATATATGGCTGCAATGTTATTAAATCATTTTTTTAAAGAGTTTAAGAAAAATAAAGATTTTATTCCAGTGTTTATTGTTGCTGTAAGTTTTATATTTGGAATTATGGTTAATATAGTGCATTTGTTTGTTTTTGAGTTTACAATTGATCCAACACTGATTGCATTCGTAATGTTTACGAATGCCATCTATATTATCTTTATCATTAGAGATTTAAATTTAATCTTTCAGCTCCATAACAATCAATTTATTCTTGATCACTACAGAGAAATGTATTTAATAGTAGATATCAATGGAAGAGTTGTAAATGCATCAGATGAGTTAAAATCTAAGTTTAATTTAGGGGATTCAACAAAAAAATCATACCAAGAGATCAAAGAAGTGATGGATTTAAAAGCTGTGATTTATAATGATCCAGAAACTGTTGAGGGATCTTTTGATTCTAGTAAAATATATCTACACATGAAAGAAGAAAACATTAACTTACCTTTATTTAAGTATTCTGGAAGACTATTTTTGTTTTATGATGAAACCATTCATCATAAATTAATGGATGAACTTAATTATGTACTTTATCATGATATAATGACTGATCTTTATAATAGAAATTATTTTGAAGATTTTAAACAGGACTTAGAACGATCAAAAAATAATTATGCGACGATAATTTTTGATTTAGATAATTTAAAATCGACTAATGATCATTTTGGTCATAAAGCTGGAGATGAGTTAATCATTAATTTTGCTCAGGGTTTAAAAGAAATTGCTAAACATGAAAAGAAAGCAACCCCTATTAGACTTGGTGGAGATGAATTTTTACTTTTTATTGAAGATGCACAAGATGTTGATTTCATAAAGATTATTGATTTATTAAAAGAAATCACATATCATGATGATACAAAGATGAAGATTGGTTTTTCATATGGCACAGCTATAAGAAAAGATCTTAATCAAGATATATCACAAGTATTAAAGATTGCAGATGAAGCTTTATATGAAATGAAAAGATCTAGAAAAGAGAAAAAAATATCATAGTTATGATGTTTGTTATGAAACATAAAACTCCCACTGGGAGTTTTTTTATTAAGATTTAAAATCCTTTAAAAAAAACAAGATAAAGATTAAGATTATTACTTATCCTAATAATTAATTTTTAAAAGATGTCTTCTTATAATTTTATATTATAAATTAAATAAATATTTTTACGAATTTAAAAATAAGTTGTAGTATAATATAATTAATAACAACTCTGTTAAAGCATCTATAGACACTTTATTAAATAAATGAGGTAATTAGATGGCGAATAAAGAAAAATATAAGAAACAAGAAAAGGACAAAAAAAGACTCGAAACTCTTCGTACTTTTATGTCCTCTTTTACGCTTACAGTTGCTGCTGTAGTAACAGTTGCTATCATTATCCCAAAAAGCCCGATTGCAGAAATTGAAAACGTTAGTGCATTTCAAAATGAAATTGTTTATCAAGTATCCGTAACTGATGAGGAACAAGCTATTGATCTATCATCACTAAAAATAGTGCTTGATGGACCCTTAGAGTATTATGCATATCCCCTTGCTTTAGGCTTAAATGTAGGGGTATTTGAGGGCTTAACGCCTAATACTGGATATCAACTAGAGGTTTATGGAAATAAAGGATTTGGGGATGAAAAACTCGCGGCTATGAGGGTTGAGACTAAAGCAGGTTCAAATGGTGCGATTGTCTCATATGAACTTGTCGAGGCACAAGAGTTTTCTTATCATTATGAAGTTAATATTTTATATAATGATTTAGAAAATCTTTACTCAGAAGTTAATCTTTATTATGCATATGTTTATATGGATGAAGAGCCACAGTTTTATGATATGGTTCCAATTACACAAACAAATCAAACGATTGAATTATTTGATGTTCCTGGTGAAAATGCAAGTGTTCATCTATATCTAGAGGCTATGACTGAATTAGGGGATTTGATTATTTTAGATGAATTAACATTTTATGTTCCTTTTAAATTATCAACTTATCTTTATCTAGATCAAAAGTCATCATCAAATCTACATTTTCAATTTTATGAAGATTATTATTTTAAAGAAAATGTGACATATAAAGCAGAAATTTATTTTGGACATATGTTAATCGATGAAAAAGTTATTGAGATCAGTGAAGCTGAGATGCATCATGAAGGTGGAGGATTTGAGTTTACGGGTCTTAAAAAAGATAGGGTTTATAGGGTAGTTGTTTCTTCAACCTATATCAATCCTTATACAAAAGTTGAAGAAACAGTTGTACTTCATGAAGAAGAACATGCTACTTTAGCAGATTATCATATCGAGTATGAGATTACTGAATATGATACATATTTTGAAGTTTATATATATCTAGAAGATCCAAATCATTATTTCCAAGTGCCATATTATACGATCTATGAATTAGTAGATGGATATATGATGTATTATGAAGAAAATATGTACGATTTCACACCTGATATTGATAGCAAATCAGTCACGTTTACAATTGATTATCCAGATTTAGAAAATTATCAGTTAATTATTGCTGTTAGAAACCAAAACGATTATACGATCAATCACATTGTTATTGATCGAATCATAGAAGAATAAGGAGAGCCATATGAATTTTAAGAATAGAAGTAAAAAAGAAAAAATTGAGATTATTAGTGTAGGAGTTCTGATTTTAATATTTATTTTATTGGGAAGTTTATCTAATGTTATTTTTCCAGGATCTACATTTGCGTTAGTGATTGAAAATAGTATTGGAAAGTTTTTTAATTTAATTAGATTTGTTGAAGACAATTATGTTATTTTACTTGAGAGTTTAGCAATTTTAATATTTGTGTGGATATTAAATAAGATTTTTCTTTTCATTGTCTATTTATCTACTAAGAAAGGTAAACGTAGTGAAACCATTGGGAATTTACTTAAAGGTTTTGTTAAGTATTTATCTTTCTTAATCGCAATATTCTTAATTTTAGGAGCATGGGGCGTTGATACACCTACATTACTTGCTGGTGCTGGTATTGTTGGTCTAGCAATAAGCTTTGGTGCCCAAAGCTTACTTGAAGATTTGTTTGCAGGACTTGCGATTATCATGCAAAAACAATTTGTGGTTGGTGATATCGTTCAACTAGAGTTAATGAGAGGAACTGTAAGAGAAATTGGATTAAGGATTACTAAGATAGAAGATTTAAATGGTGATGTTTTGTTGATTAATAATTCTGATATTAAGAATGTTATTAATACATCTAGCTCTTTATCTTTGGCTATATGTGATATAGGCATTGAATATGGCGCAGATTTAGAAAAAATAGAAGAAGTTATTCTTAAGAATTTAGAAAATATTAGAAACAGTATTCCTAATATTAAAGAAGGCCCATTTTATTATGGCATTGAACAATTAGCTGATTCAGCAGTTGTTTGTAGAATAGTTGCGAAGACTGAAGAGCATAATCGTCATAATGTGAGAAGAGCTTTAAATAGAGAAGTTAAGTTGATGTTTGATAAAAATGGCATTAATGTTCCTTTTCCACAACTTACAGTGCATCAAGTAGAAAATAAAAAACAGTAGGCACATAGACGTTCGCATATGATTGATTAGTCTAGTAATTGGATTTGAGTAAATCTTTTTATTATTTCATTTCAGTAATGATATTGTATAGAAATAATACATGGATATTTCTTTATCCTAAAGCAGTTTAGACTTCATAATCAATTTAGAATTAAGAGAGATGCAAATTAAAATAATCCAGCGATTTTTTGGACAAAAACCGCTGGATTTATCTTAACATTTATAAGTTTAGGAATTTATGAGTCATCAACATTTGAAATGAGGATATTCAAAAATGAAATTACTAATTTTACCTGGTATAGGATGTAATCAGTCAATTTGGAATGACATCGATTGGCTTGATCATGATATCATTTTTCTTAAATATGACAAATACATGAATGAAACAACGAAAACTGTTGAAGATATTGCAAAAGAAATCATAAAAGATTTATCAACATCTACCTACGATGGCGTGATTGCACATAGTATGGGAGGATTCATTGGAGCTATATTATTAGATGAGTTGCCTTTGATAGCAAGATTTTTTATCGCAATTGAAACTAGTTTTGTTCCAGCAAATCCATCTTATAAAACAATGCTTTATAATAACAATCACACCTTAAAAGATAAGATAGAAAATATGTTCGAAACCGAAATAAAAAAATATCCTAAAGCATTGATCACATATCTTCAAGGTGCATTTGATTTAGAAACGACTTTAAATAGAATAACAGTACCTAAGATATTAATATATAGTAATAGAGATATAACAGATGAAAAAGAATTATATGATAAACTTAATTTAACAAAAGAAACATTTGATAAAGTACAACTTTTTTTTATTGACAAAGCAGCTCATTTTCCGATGTTAGAAAACCCCAGTCAAACCAATAAAATCATCCATAGTATATTAAAAACTTACGAGTAGGAGAGTCTTTATGGGAAAAACAAATCTAAGTATTAAAGGAAGAGATTTTTATATAAATGATAAGCCTGTATATGATGAGATTAATGGTCATCTTAGTTCTAAAGGGTTATTGATGAATGCACGTTTTATTCAAGGGATTTTTGATGATCAAACAGATAGAAAACGATATAACAGATTTAATAAGATATTTGATGTAGATAAAAATACGGATGATTTAATTAAAGCATTACCAATGTGGTATCAATATGGTCTAAGAGCGATCACAGTTGGCATTCAAGGTGGGATGCCAGTTTTTACGATAGATATCAAAATAATTGATAATAATCCTTTTGGTCCTGATGGTATGAGCTTTGATGAGGCATATGCAAAAAGATTAGATAAACTCATCAAAGCTGCAGATGAAATTGGTATGGTTGTGATTGTTAATATCCTTTACTGGGCACAAGCCTTGAGTTTTAAAAATGATGAAGCAATCATATCAGCTTTAAAGATAGCATCATCATTTCTTAAAAAAGGTAATTATACTAATGTTATCATTGATATTGCTAATGAATATAATATTGATATGTGGAATAGTTTAAAAATCATTAAAGATCCTAAAAGCATGAAAAAGCTGATTGAACTTGTAAAAAAAGAATCAGGAGGTATGCTTGTAGGGTGTAGTGGCGGCGGCGGTCTTATCGATCAGGAAGTTATAGATGCTAGTGATGTTGTTCTTATTCATGGTAATGGACTGACTAGAGGAGAGTACTACGACTTTGTATTAAAGGTACAAAAGATAGCTCCAGATAAGCCTATATTATGTAATGAAGATTCACCTTGTATATCTAGATTAGATATTGCACAACTAACTCATACATCATGGGGGCATTACGATAATTTCACAAAACAAGAACCACCTTGTGATTGGGGAATCACAAAAGGACAAGATTTCTTTTTTGCACGAAGAATGGCAAGAGGGTTAGGGATAGACTTAGAAGAACTACCTATAGAAGATCAGTTTTATCTGCAAGGTCTTGAACCTTATACCAAGTGGCAAGATAAAAGATGGATTAGACTTGCAGCTGAATATCCAGAAAAAGTTAATTATGTAGATTTTTATAGAAATAACGAGCTTGTATATAGAAGTTATGATGAACCGTTTTTTATGTTTCGTGAAACGACTTGGATACAAAAACCTTGGAATGTTAAAAAAGATGATAAGGTATGGAGAGCTGAAGTTGTTTTATATGATGGGACTATGGTTATAAAATCTGTAATATTTTAGATTATTAATCATTGTCATCAAAAAACTAAATGCAGTTTAAATATAAATGCTTCTATATTTTTTTAATTGATATACTAAACATGAGCTGCATTATAATTTTTGTTATGAAACTAGGTCATATAAAGAATATAATAGAATAATTAAGAGTTTAGATTTTAATAATCTGATATCAAATATCTTATTAATACATATAGTTCTTTATCAGTGGTCATATGTGATATTGGTATTGAGTATGGCGAAGATTTAGAAAAAGTTTAAGAGATTATTGTAAAGATAGCCTTTTTTGTTATGGGGTTGATTAATTAGTAGATTAAGCAGTTATTTGTCGTATAGTTGCAAAAACTGAGGAGTCAAATAGACATAATGTAAGAAGAACCTTAAATAAAGAAGCAAAATTGTTATTTGATAAAAACGGCATTGGCATACCATTTTTATAGGTTATTATTAATCGAAAAATTAAAAATGATTAGAAAGATTTTGTGATATAATAAAAATAAACATAGATAAAAGATGTTCATGGGGGATTTTTTTTGTTTTGCTTTTTTTGCATATCTTTAGTTCAAGTCATTGAATAGGCACCAAAGTAATGTTTGGTTGTGTGCAGAAAATGGCTTAAAATAGCCTATTTATGCGATAAAATGAGTGTATTTAATGATGTAAGAAGTATAAGAGTTATTGATTAAGCTAAGTCGTCTTATAGCATGTATAAATATATGGTAAGAGTGATGTGATTACGAACTGGATTTGTGACATGTCAAATTTAAATACTCTAGGTTTGGGATATTGAACCTAATAATTGCTGATGAGTAATGTAACGATAATCAATCGGAAGGATGATAGTATATGGATTTAGAAAATTTAATGTATAAAATTGTCGAGAAGATCAAGAAAAACAACTATTATTGGATTAAATCTGACAAAACATTGGATATAACTGAAGCTGAAGAAAAGGGTTATATTGAGGTTACTAAAGATGGGTTTATAAGATTAACAGCAAAATTTATTTCTGATTATGAAGCAGACTTGATGAGTAGAGGTTTTACGTTTTATCAAATTCTATCTCTAAATAAACATTTCTTGCATCCAATCTATTTTAGCAATGAGTTATTAGCACAGTATATTAACAATCCAAACTACTTTTTCCGATGGAATCATTATCGTGGTACGATAGTATCTCGCGACAATGGAGTTGACATTGCATATTTGAAAAATATATGTCTTGCTCATAATTTAAAGGAAAAAAAGCCAATTATTGGGATGTTTTTAGGAGATGTTGTTAAATTAGACAAACATCATCAATCATATGTTAAGAGGTTTGAAATTATAGAAAAGCATCATTTAGAGATGCATGAAGAAGTAATTAAAAACTTAATTCAAGGAGAGAGAAGTTCGTACGATTCAACAGACATTTATAACTTAATTGTAATTGGTATGAGAATAATTAATGATCTATACCAAAATAAATACAGCTATACATTTTTTAATACAGTGATGGAAACAACTGAGTATGAATATTTCCACCCTATTTTTATATCCACTAAATTGAATTATTACTTGTTTGTTCTAGAGGTTTACAAAATTCTTTATGATAATATAAACAAAAGCAATCTTAAAAAAATACTAAAACAAAGAGATGGTTTATCAATTGAAGATATTAAAAAACTTTCAATGTTTGACTTAGTTTCAAGAGTTGTTGGTTTTGATAGCACCATCTATTTTAAAAAAATTAACGATACTCGAAATATACCAGCACATGAAATATTCACGAATGAACTAGATGCGAATTATTGGGAAAAACAAGACGATATACTTATTGATACTTTTCGATTTATTAATAGCATAATAGCATTTTTAAACGATCCATTACCAGAACCATATAAAGAATACCAGACTGTCTTTGGACGAGAAGGAAGAGTTCTAACAGGAAATGGATTTAACCAACCTCCGTATAGTTACTATGATGGACAAATTCGGTTAATATGTGAGGCATTTCAAGAAAGAGATGCAGAGTTTTTAATTGCGTTTAAATCATTGGAAAGCATTAAATCTAAACTATCTGAATATATTAGTCTTAAAAGGCCAGACTTGAAATCAGAAAGTATTAAACACGCTGTTGAAATGATTTTTTCTATTGATTATAAACCAACCAAGAAAATGGTATTTTCATTTTTTAAAGGTTATGAGTACATAAAGCAATTTTATAGCGGACACACTGAAAGCAGATATGAATACATCCACAAAGGAGATATGCTAGCAAAGGATTTCTTATCTAGATACCCAATAGAAAATATATTTGTTGTTGCTGATTCAACAGACCCCTATTATTCTGATTTTGATCAATGCTTATCGGAAGACAACTTAATTGGAAAAGGGTACATAACAGAATTATTTCACTTCTTCAAAGAAGAATATCAATATGATAATGTAGTAACTAAACCAAATGACGATTTGGATATTCAGATAGTTTCGAATATCTGGGATTAGTAAGAAAGTGATGTGATTATAATGGAGAATTTACTTGATAATTGTGAATGGTATATAAAGGGGAGTGTAAATCAATTTTTATTTTCCCAATATATTGAAGCTCTATATAATAATTCCGATTTCGAGAAAATTATAGGATTATATGAATATCTCACAAATGAAAAAATAGTTACAGAATTTAATGTGTTTTGCAAAAGAATATATTGCAAAACGTTGTATTCAATGCTTAAAGATGAAGAGACACTTGAAAAATCTATAATTTATGTTGATAAAATCACATTTAATTCAGAGCAAATGCCGTCAGAAAAAGAACACTTTAATCAATATGTGAATTCTATTAAATTTCTAGTGAAAAAAATAAAAAAATCTAATAATCCAAACTATAACATAATCTACAATCTCTTAAGTAAATTAAATCCTGACGTTTTATCAACAAGGGAACTGGAATTAGTAACTAGTGAAGGTAAGGATTATATCAACGTATCCTCGCGAGAACTATACTACACTTTGTATATAAAATCATTGGTAAAACTCGAAAATTTCGACGCATGTATCGCTGTCGCAGATAAAGCACTTAAAACAGTTGACAAATGGAATTATGAAAATGATGTATGGATTTTATCTAGAGTACATTACGCAAAATGTAGATTAGCAAATAATTTTGAAGAAGACATTAGGGAATATATAAAATTTGCACAATATAAGAATAAATGGTTCTTATACAGTAAAATAGCAGATGTGCATTTTCGGCAGGGTATTATTGATAAAAGTATTTTCTTTTATGCTAAAGCAATTGTTACAGCTAATCGAAATGACATCGAGAGATTAGTAAATGTTCTTTATGATTTTGCTCTATTAATAATTGATAAACACGAGAATATTGCTAAGAAACTGTTTATTCTATGCTATCAAACTCGTGAATTAAATGGTTGGAACTTAAGTCCGGGAATAAAGTACCATGTTAAATTATTAGATCTAATATTGGAAATCAAAATAAACTTTAAAGGCCTTCAAAAAGATATAGTGAAACTTACCGATATGACTCATGGCGAACTCAAAACATATAACTTAGAGAAAAACTTTGGTTTTATTAAAATGGATAACGGAAAAGATATATACTTTAAGGGTGAAAAAAAACACATTAAAGAGTATAAAGAGAAAAGGCATGTTTATTTTGACATCGATTTTGATTTAAATATCAAGAAAAATCGCGCAAAAAACCTGTTCTTTGTGGATTAAGGAGGATATAAAAATATGGCTAAAATAATATCTAGTAAGATTAGAGTTGAAGAGCTTATCCAAAGGTTTGGCAGAGAAAACGCCCTGTTTTTGCGCAAACAATATTATGCTGTAGATGAAGGACCTCATTGGATTCTAGATTTCGTTTTAAATGGAAAAGATTGTTCAATAGAGATTTACTACAAAAAGAAAGAGATAAATATCCTTCCTCGAAGCAAAAACAAAGAAACTAGCAACATTCTCATCGAGTTTCTTAAACAAAATTCATATAATTCAGATGTTAATCCTGTTAACATTTCGATTCCTAATGTATATGAAACTTTTTTCGAAGATTTTAATAGATATCTAGGTGATAATTCATCAATGGATATTACAGTAAACGATAAGGATAATAGAAGAGTTTATGAGAGTGTAAATGGAGATAAGGTTTATTTTCAAAAGTACAATAATGGTACAATACTTGTTCAAACAAAACCATTTGCGGTATTCAACTATTTGATGGATTTTCTTAGTGAAAATGAGCTAATTAAAGCTGAAGATATTGTTGAATGGAATAAAAAAGTTATTGGTATTCGTTGTTATGGTGAGAACTATATTAGTGAACTAAAGCTCAAATTAAGAGATGCATATGACTATTTTCCAAAAGCAATTCAAAAAACATTAATTAGTTCCTATGCAATATGCAAAGCTAACATAACATTACAAGACTACAGTGTCGCAATGGCCGGAATATTTAGAGCGCTAGAGGCATATTTAAAGATGATTTTAGAAAAGTTTGGTTATAAACTGAAAAAACGTGATACTTTTGGAATGTTTCACTCCGAATATACTGAAGGTGTTAAGATAGATGATAATATCAATATACCAAAAAAGGTAAAAACTGACCTTATAAATTTGCACAAACTCTACAATAGTAAACGAAATGTGTATATGCACGTACCACTTAACACAATGTCAACACCAATAATAGAAAACTCATCAGATATGATGGATATAGTTAATGAAATATTGGAAACAATTAAATCTTCATATGATAGAATTAAGTAAGAAGGATGATATTATGAAAAACTATGTTTTAATTGATAATGCAAAAGATCAAATAATAAATACTTTTCTCCTCATAACATCAGTTGATGATTTTTATTATGATTTGGATCAAGTTTTGTCAGAGCTATCAGCGGTTTATGGTCCAGAATTTACTATTATTCTAGATCATTTTATCACTAACGGATTTTCATTCAATCGTTTTGTAAGGATTGATTATAGCAATAAAAAGTATAAAAAAACACTTATAACAAATTCTGAGATTAATGATTTTTATGATAAAAAATTCATTGAATATTTGCGAAAACACAAGGATTTTCTAAATGAATCATCCTTATCAAAAAGAACTATATCAATTATTAGAAACGATATAGTAAGAGCGTAGCATAAAATTTTTATCACTAACATAGAATAAGATTACAAAACACGGCAAATGCTAGTATAGTCAAATATACACATTTGCCGTATATATTTAATCGGTTATTTAATAGACGAAATACGTGCTAATAAACATATAGATAGAACTTAAGAGATTTCTCTTTAAAAAGATGGGTTATTTGATTAGCAAATGAACATCAAATCCTTTTACAATAAATGATGAAAACAATTCTTTTGCCAAGACAATATCAAACTCTTTGGATAGTTTTCGTTCGATACCGATATATTCATCAATCATTTCAGATAGTTTTTCTATCCTTAATCTTACATCAGAGATTAGTTCATACACTTCAAGTCTTTCACTTAGGGGTAACCCATCTAAACTCCTATAAAACCTTTCTTTCTCCATTTCTAATTTGGATAAAGTGGGCTTTTTTATTTCCTTAAATCTAGTTGTGATTGCTACGCTGTTATCAACCAGGTATTTTGCCATTTGCATCATGCCCTCTTTAATATATTCAAATCGAAAAAAGCCTCTTTGTCCATGCTTAATGCCGACTAACATTTCAACTTGGTATTTATTCCGATGTTTTTCAATTAACCTGGTTAAGTATTTTCCTAAATCATTTGAATAGAAGTAGTAAGCATAAGGACTGATTCGATGCGTTTCATCCTTGTGCTCATTCTTAGTATTGTTATCCCTTATTCTTTGAACTAGATCATATTTATCTCTTGAGATAATCCCAGGGTGGTTATTTCTAATCAAATATTGATTTACTCTACCCATAGCATAATCATCACTCTTTATCGATTTTCCGTAGAGTGTCTTTTGAAGCAGATTATCACCTGTATATTTTCCATTGGTAAGTATCGTTTCAATCGTTGATTGACACCAGACTTCATTTCCCTTCGGTGATAGAATCTATTATCCTTAAGCATCTGAATAATCAGTTTGTATCTAAGTCCTTGTAAATAACTATCAAAGATGAAAGTAATCACTTTAGCTTCATTCTCTTTGATTGTAAATGTTTCTTTCTCAATTTGATAACCCCATAGCTTAATTGTAGTATTTCCCCTATGTTTCATTTTTTTCATGATAGACTAAATTGTATTAGTATATATCTGGTTAAATTCCTCTTAAGCATATGCAGCGAGTACTGTTAACATGAAATCAATCGTTAGATCTGCTGGCGGGACGTTTTCCTTTTCAAAATATATATAAATTTCAATCTTTCTAAATTCTTGGATTGCTCCAATCACATTAATCGTATTTCTACTAAACCTAGAGATTTATTTAGTTACGATTAAATCAACACCTACGTACGCGTTCAATTCATCATTTCTTGGAACGAAGATTACTTATTAGTCTTATCCGACTCTTTATTCGTACAGATGCATATAAGCTCTTAATCGGTTTTTTAAGGATGCTTTTAGTAAGTTCTTCAAATTGGAGTTGATAGTTAGAAACTTGGTAACCTTCAAGTATAGATATTCTTTAATGTATAGAATCTTTTCTATGCATCTTTTAGTTAACACTTTCTGAATATATGAGAGGCACTTAACAAAAAAACTATCCATGGATAGTTTTCTAAGTTATGTAAAATAGATGGTGGCTAAATAGTAGCTGTCCAAATGATGGTGGCGTACCACCATGTTTTTTAAAGCGTTTTTTTGAATATAAAAAGAAGACCTC
>CAKMKH010000095.1 GCA_927441705.1 uncultured Acholeplasmataceae bacterium
AGCACTGTAATTGTGGCATTGTTGTCAAGTGACTTAATTTTAAAAGAAACATTAAATACCACACTATCACCATCGACACCAACATATTCAAACAAGTCATCATATGTGTTCTTAGTATTATCGAGTATCTGATCTGACAGATTTTCTGATATTGAATTTATTGTGTTAATTAAATCACTATTTTGCTGTTCAACAGTGTTTATTCTTGAATTAATAAAATCAATTTGATAAAACAACATTGCATTTAAAAACACCAAAAACAGAAATGCTAATGAAATTAAAACTGCACTTGGTGTTATCGCCTTGGTAGGCACACCAGTCTTTAAAACTTTATTAGCTCTATACGTATAATATATCCTATAAATTACTAGGGCTAGTACTAATATAAGAATAATGCCAACTACTATTGACGTTATAACTACTTGCATAATTTTTCTCCCTTCTAAAATCCTATAAATTCTTTAAACTGTTTGCTATAATTTTTAGAAACATATACAGTTTTATCATTCCTTAAAACTAAATCTATCCTACCGTTCAAACTTGGTTTAATTCTTTTAATACCATGTTTTGAAACAATAGTTGACTTATTAATTCTAATAAAACCTTTATCCCCAAGAATACCTTCAACCTCATATAACTTTTCTTTTATACTATACTGTTTTGAAAGTGTATGTAAATATATATCATGTCCGTAACTTTCAATATAGATTACCTGTGAAAAGTGGATGATTTCAAACTCATTTGAGTTATCACAAATGAATGTATCTTGTGAATAATCTTCTTCTTTGAAAAGTAGCTTTGCATTATTTGAAATAACAAATCCGGATTTTTCGAGCATTTTTTTGTATTTCTCATAATTTTCATTCTTGCACACAATCTTTATTTCCAAGAATTGCCACCACCTTTCTACATCATCATATAGCAAATAATAATTTAAATCTATAGTATTTTCATAAGAGGTCTATATTCCATCATAAGTGAACTAATACTGCATCATATCTTCAGTACTACATTATAACATATCAAGCAAACAATGAATCTATCTTATACTGCTTGCACTACTATAGAGATTCCTTATTTTTAAAGTTTAAGCCTATAAAAATTGATTTATCAAATCATCAATGGACATATTATAAATCTGAGATAATTGATAGATTACATCAAGTCTAACTAATCTTGTTCCCATCTCATAACTTTTCAGAGTAGCTTCACTAATATGTAGAAGTTCAGCCACAAACTTTAATGACATTCCATGATCCAGTCTTTGTTCTTTTATCAACTTACCGATTTTTACTTTATCAATGGATTTGAGTTTCAACTTATGTTTTGGAAAACAGATTCGACTCCAATTTCTCATGATTGCATCTAAGTTATTAAATGTTTTAAAATTGTATTTAAGTTCCTCATTATTGATTAATGACTTTTCTAGTAATTCATTTTGTTGATCAGAAAGTGAACATTTCAATATTTCGTATTGTTCTAGAATTTCTTTTGCCTCTTTGTATTTCTTTATGTTCTTAATACGGTAATCAGCACTATTGATGCTATCATATGCTTTGATTACAGACTTGGCTCGTCTTAAATAATGCCGACACCAATTCCAGAAGTCAGTTTCATTGTTTCTAAAGTACATTTAAGTAGTTCTCTTTATATATAAGTAATGCCTTGTTTTCAATAGATAACTTACTTAATAAACCATCAAGAGTGGCTATTGTTGAATACTTATACTTATGGTGAATAATGATCTCTTTGAAAATTTCATCAGTATATGAATTTACTCCAGCTTCTTTTTCCTCATTATAACGAATATAGTTGATATCTTTAATTGTGCTTACTTTTTCTATTAATTCTAAAGCAGTTACTAAACGCACTACTTCATCATAGAAATAAGTATCGAATTTCATTAAGTGATATTTCCCGATTGATTTGTTGTTAGAAATTATCTTGTTAGTATAGATTTCTATAATATCCTCATCTAAATCACCGATATCATAATAATTGTACAACTCTTTACCAATCATCATTCCGCTAAAATGTTCAACATAGTAATCATTGATAGCTTTATCTATATCTAACTCATCATCAGAATTGACAATATATACACCTTTGGAAATACTAGAAACAATTCCATCTTCTTCTAATCTGTTTAGTATTTTTAGTAATGTCTTATATGGAACTAGAGAGAACCGATGATTTTGTTCATATTGTACATCGAATATATGTCCTTGATTTTGGCTAAAAAACTCTCTTAATGTTTTCGTATAATTCATTTTCTCACCCTCTTTAACTATATTATACCTTATTATGTCGACATTTTGAATAGTTTACTCGACATTGTCGACTTTTTTCTAAATGAGTAAATATTTCTGAAACCTGCCTATAGAGGGGAAAACAGAACAAAAGTGAATAAATTCACTAGGGGCGATAAAATCGCCTTTTTCTTTTTAACGTCACACTGTATAATAGATTTATGGAACCTATAGTGATTAAGTATAAGTTTAAAGATCAATACGGCAATCAGCATTTCATTAATCCGGTTGGGCGTGAATCAGCTACACACGGCTTGGTTGATCGGACGGTCGTTCATGCCGCAGAGGCGCTTAGCCTCGGTTTCCAAACTGGATCATTTCATTGCTTCCAACGGAACATTAGCAGAAACAGGATACAAAACACCGGAAGAGCTCTTATTAAAAGCCTGTGAAATCAGTCAATTAGGACTGGGAATGCCTGCTTTTTACAGTGATGAGGTTGTCATTCCTTCTTTAGTCAGCCGTGGCGTTACATTAAGTGATGCCCGTGATTACG
>CAKMKH010000096.1 GCA_927441705.1 uncultured Acholeplasmataceae bacterium
TTGCCGAAGATCAGGTAGTCCATCACCGCAGTGACTGCCGGCACCAGGTAGAACAGGCTGGTGACATTCACCAGGTTGCCCCGGGCAATCAGGCGGTACAGCAACAGCGTCGCCAACAGCGACACCACCAGCCCCATCCACTCCAACGCCCCGCGTGCCCCGCGCCAAAACGTGCCCCAACGAATAAAAACCCGTACTTATGATCGAACCACCACACATACCGCTGTTGGAATATTTCTTGCTGCTAGTACTTCATTTTCTGTAAATGTTTTAGCTACTACTAAAGTTTTACCTTCTACATTTAAAGTTGAAAAGAGTGCTAATAAAGTGGAAATAAAAAAAGCAATTGAAGCAATATTTAATGTAAATGTTCTTTCAGTTAATACAGTAAACGTATTACCAAAGTTCAAAAGAATGGGTAAATACGAAGGGTACAAATCTGCTTATAAAAAAGCAGTAGTTAAGATTGCTGAAGGCCAAAAAATAGATGCCTTCACATTATAAGTGAAATATTAGAGGAGGTTTAACCAAATGGCGGTTAAAAAATACAAAGCGACCTCGAATGGTCGTCGTAATATGAGTGTTTTAACATATGACGAAATTACAACATCTACTCCTGAAAAATCACTACTTGAGCCAATCTCTCGCACAGGCGGACGTAACAGTCAAGGTAAGATCACTGTTAGACATATCGGTGGCGGTGCGAAAAGAAAATATCGTGTAATTGATTTTAAAAGAAATAAAGACAATATTATCGGTAAGGTTGCTACTATAGAGTACGATCCAAACCGTACAGCAAATATTGCTTTAATTCATTATGTAGATGGAGAAAAAAGATACATCTTAGCTCCAAAAGGATTAGTAGTGGGTATGGAAATCCTTTCTGGACAACAAGTAGATATTAAAACAGGTAATGCATTACCAATTATGAATATTCCAGTTGGTACTGTAGTTCATAACATTGAACTTAGTCCTGGTAGAGGTGGACAAATTGCAAGAAGTGCTGGAGCTTCAGCACAAATTCTAGGACGCGAAGAAAAATATGTTCTAGTTCGTTTGCAATCAGGAGAAGTACGTAAGATATTAGGTACTTGTCGTGCTACTATTGGTACAGTCGGAAATGAATCATGGGAATTAGTTAATATCGGTAAAGCTGGTAGAACTAGACACATGGGCATTAAACCAACTGTTCGTGGTTCTGCTATGAACCCTAACGATCACCCTCATGGTGGTGGTGAAGGTAGAACACCAATTGGTAGAAAATCACCAATGACCCCTTGGGGTAAGAAGGCTCGTGGAGTTAAGACTCGCGACAGTAAAAAAGCGTCAAACGACTTAATCGTTCGTCGTCGTACGAAGTAGGAGGAAATTTATGGCACGTTCAGTCAAAAAAGGACCATTTTGTGATTTGCACTTATTAACTAAAGTTCAAAAACAAAATGCAGCAAACGAAAAGAAAGTGATCCAAACTTGGTCACGTCGTTCAACGGTTTTCCCTGATTTCGTTGGGCATACGATCGCAGTTTATAATGGTAAATCACATGTTCCAGTTTATGTAACTGAAGATATGGTTGGACACAAGTTCGGTGAATTTGCACCAACACGTACATATCATGGACATAACAAAGAAGATAAGAAAGCTAAGAAGAAGTAATTGGAGGAGAAAATGATGGAAACTAAAGCTATAGCTAAAACCGTTCGCATTGCTCCACGTAAGGCTAGATTGGTTATTGATTTAATCCGTGGGAAAAATATTAAAGAAGCACAAGCGATTTTAATGTTCACACCACGCGGTGCCTCACCAATTATTCTAAAAGTGCTTAACAGCGCGGTAGCTAACGCAGAGCATAATAATAATGCAAACATTGAAGACTTATATGTAAAAGAAGCATATGTTAACGAAGGTGTTCGTCTAAAAAGACTTTTACCAAGAGCTAAAGGTCAAGGCGACATAATTAAGAAGAGAACTAGCCACATTACAGTTGTAGTGGCAGAAAAAGAGTAGGGGTGAAGAGACATGGGTCAAAAAGTTAATCCAATTGGTATGCGTCTTGGAATCATCCGTAACTGGGATTCAAAATGGTATGCTGACAAAAACAGTGTTCCAGTGCTAGTTAAGGAAGATGCAAGCATTCGTTCATATCTAAATGATTTTTATAAAAAAGCCGCTGTTTCTCACGTTGAAATCGAACGCGTTAAAGGTAGAGGCGGAAAAGATCGTGTAAAAATTACTTTACACACTGCAAAACCTGGTATCGTAATTGGCCGTGATGCTGAAACAAAGAAAAAAGCGGTTATCAAACTTGAAAAATTAACTGGTAAAGAAATCGTTTTTAATGTTGTTGAAGTTAGACGTCCAGAGAGAGTTGCAACATTAGTTGCACAAAGTATTGCTGAACAATTGGAAAATCGTGCGTCATTTAGACGTGTGCAAAAAATTGCTATGCAACGTGCTCTTAAAGCTGGAGCTAAAGGTGTTAAAACACTAGTTTCAGGTCGTTTAGGCGGCGCAGAAATGGCAAGAAGCGAAGGATATTCAGAAGGTCAAGTACCTCTACATACACTTCGTGCTGACATCGACTATGCAACAGCTGAAGCAAATACAACTTATGGCATATTAGGTATCAAAGTTTGGATTTATAATGGTGAAGTATTACCAGGACAAACTAGAGAAGAAAACCTAAGAAAGTTAGATGAAAGAACACCACATCCAAGACGCGGTGGTAGAAATAATCGTAACAACAAGGGAGGCAAATAATTATGTTAATGCCTAAAAGAACCAAGTTCCGTCGCCCACATAGAGTAAGTTATGAAGGTAAAGCAAAAGGTAGAAATGAAATTCTTAATGGAGACTTTGCTTTAGTAGCTTTAGAAGGGGCATGGATTACAAACCGTCAAATCGAAGCGGCTCGTATCGCTATGACTAGACATATGAAGAGATTAGGGAAAGTATGGATTAACATCTTCCCACATCTAGCTAAAACTAAAAAACCACTTGAAGTGCGTATGGGTTCCGGTAAAGGTGCTCCTGATCACTGGGTAGCGGTTGTTAAACAAGGTAAGATTATGTTTGAAGTAAACGGAGTTTCAGAAGCAGTAGCAAAAGAAGCTTTACGATTAGCATCTCACAAGTTACCTATTAAGACAAAAATTGTTAAAAGAGGTGAGCAAGCGTGAAAGCGACAGAAATTAGAAAAATCAGCACAACTGATTTAGAAAAACGTATCGTCGAGCTTAAAGCAGAATTATTCAACCTACGCTTTCAACTTGCAGTAGGACAACTTGAAAATACAGCTCGAATTAGTCAAGTTAAAAAGACGATTGCACAAATGAAGACAATCATCAGTGAACGTACTGAATAAGGAGGATACCATGGAACGTAAACAAAGAAAAGTATATACGGGAATTGTTGTATCTGACAAAATGGATAAAACGATTACCGTGGTTGTCGATACATACAAGAAAGATCCTTTATATGGTAAAAGTGTAAAGGTATCAAAGAAATTTCATGCACATGATGAAGAAGGTTTAGCAGGTATTGGAGATAAAGTTACCATTATGGAAACTCGTCCGTTATCAAAAACTAAGAGATTTCGTCTCTTAGAAGTCCTTGCTAAAGCCGACTTGGTATAAGGAGGATATAAAACATGATTCAACAAGAAAGTAGATTAGTAGTTGCTGATAATAGTGGTGCTAAAGAAGTCCTTGTGATTAAAGTTTTAGGGGGAACCCGTCGTCGTTATGCTAATATCGGTGATATCGTCGTTGTTACAGTAAAAAAAGCTGCACCTGCAGGTATGGTTAAAAAAGGTGAAGTTTTAAAAGCTGTTATCGTACGTACGGTTAAAGGTCTTCGTCGCGCAGATGGCTCATACATCAAATTTGATGAAAATGCAGCAGTTATTATTAAAGATGATTTAAATCCACGTGGAACTCGTATTTTCGGGCCAGTGGCAAGAGAGTTAAGAGATAAGAACTTCATGAAGATCGTATCCCTAGCTCCAGAAGTATTATAAGGAGGTCTCGTCTATGTACATTAAAGCTGGAGATACAGTTGCAGTAATCGCTGGACGCGATCAATTTGTAACTGATAAAAAAGGAAATAAAACACGCAAGACAGGTCGCGTACTTCGTGTTTATACTAAAACAGATCGCGTGTTAGTTGAAGGCGTTAATATCATTAAAAAACATCAACGTCCAACACAAGCGAATGATAAAGGCGGCATTATAGAAAAAGAAGCACCAATACATGTTTCTAACGTAGCTATTATTGATCCTAAAACTGGTAAACCAACACGTGTTGGATTTCACGAAGTAGAAGGCAAAAAAGTGCGTTATGCTAAAAAATCAGGCGAAAGCCTTGATAAATAAGGAGTTTGAACAATGACTGTAATTAAAGAAAAATACGAAAATGTTGTCAAACCCGAACTGATTAAGGCATTCAATTATACATCAGTAATGGAAGTTCCAAAAATTGATAAAATTGTAGTGAATATGGGTATCGGTGATGCAGTATTCAATCCAAAAGTTTTAGATGATGCAGTAGAAGAACTTCAGTTATTAACTGGACAAAAACCAATCATTACTAAAGCTAAAAAATCAATTTCTAACTTCAAATTAAGAGAAGGTATGCCGATTGGGGCAAAAGTAACCCTTCGTGGTGAAAGAATGTATTACTTCTTAGAAAAATTAGTTTCAATCGCACTTCCACGTGTACGTGACTTCAGAGGAATTTCAGCAAATTCATTTGATGGACGCGGTAACTACACTGTAGGCGTTAAAGAACAAATTATTTTCCCAGAAATTAGTTTGGATAAAGTTAAAAAAGTTCGTGGTATGGACATTGTAATTGTAACAACGGCAAAAACAGATCAAGAAGGACGCGCATTATTAAGTCAACTTGGCATGCCGTTTAAGAAGTAAGGAGGCGTATTATGGCAAAAAAATCAAAAATTGTAAAAGAAATGAAACGTCGTGAAATAGTCGAACGTTATCGTGATAAAGTTCAAGAGTTAAAAGCTAAAGGCGACTATGAAGGTTTACAAAATCTTCCTAGAAATGCATCAGCAACACGCTTGAGAAATCGTGATGCAATTGATGGTCGTCCACGCGGCTATATGCGCAAGTTTGGCTTGTCACGATTGAATTTTCGTGAATTAGCACACAAGGGAGAACTCCCTGGTGTTAAAAAAGCAAGTTGGTAATTAAGGAGGAAGAAACATGGTTATGACTGATCCGATTGCGGATATGCTAACGCGTGTTCGTAACGCAAATAGAATGCGTCATGAAAAAGTAGAAATGCCTGCTTCTCGTTTAAAAGCTGATATATTAACAGTTCTTAAAAAAGAAGGATTCATCGTAGACTACTCAGTAGTTAAAGACGGTGCACAAGGCAAGATTGTTGTTACTTTAAAATACACGGATACAAAAGAACGTGTAATTAAAGGCTTGAAAAGGATATCGAAACCAGGACTTCGTGTATATACATCTGTAGATGAATTACCAAAAGTTTTGAATGGTTTAGGGGTTGCTTTAATCTCGACATCAAAGGGTATCATGACAGATCGTGAAGCACGTTTAGCTCAAGTTGGCGGCGAAGTGCTTGCTTACGTTTGGTAAAATAAGGAGGAAATTATGTCACGTATAGGTAATAAAGTGATTCAAGTTCCTGCTGACGTTACTGTAACGGTTAGCCCTGAAAACTACGTTGTAGTTAAAGGTCCAAAAGGTCAACTTGAATTTCAATACAATCAAAAATTAACAATTAAGTTGGATGGTAACGAAATTACAGTTACTCGTCCAAATGATGAGATTTTTTCAAGAAAAATTCATGGAACTACTCGTGCCCTTATTCAAAATATGGTCACTGGTGTAAAAGATGGATTTAAAAAGCAATTAGAAATTAAAGGTGTTGGTTATAGAGCATTATTACAAGGCAACACTGTAGTATTAAACATGGGCTTTTCTCACCCAGTAGAATTAGAGATACCAGAAGGCGTTACAGTCACTATTCCTAAAAACACTGATGTTATTATTGAAGGTGCTGATAAACAAGCAGTAGGCGAGTTTGCAGCTAAAATCAGAAGTGTTAAAAAACCAGAACCATATCTTGGAAAAGGTATTCGTTATGTTGGGGAATATGTACCTCGTAAAGCTGGAAAGACTGCTAAGTAAGGGAGGACATCAATATGATTAAGAAAATTTCAAAGAATGAATCAAGAAGTAAACGTCATCTTCGTATTAGAAAAATTGTAAGTGGTACTGCTGAACGCCCAAGATTAAGCGTTTATCGTTCTAACAAAGCAGTTTATGCTCAACTTATCGATGATGTCAATCAAACGACTTTATTTAGTGCTCGTAGTCAAGAAGCAGGTCTAGCACATTCAAATGTGGATGCAGCTAAGGCAGTTGGAAAATTAATCGCCGAAAAGGCACTTGCTGGTGGTGTTAAACAAGTAGTATTTGATAGAAGTGGTTATTTATACCATGGACGTATTAAAGCTCTTGCGGATGCAGCACGTGAAGCAGGACTACAATTCTAAGGAGGAAAACGTACATGGCTAGAGATAGATTCAAAAAGCAAGAACAACAAGACAATCAATTTGAAGAACGTGTTGTTTCAATAAACCGTGTAACCAAAGTTGTTAAAGGTGGACGTCGTTTCCGTTTTGCAGCCTTAGTTGTGATCGGTGATAAAAATGGTCAAGTTGGGTTTGGTACTGGTAAAGCTTCTGAAGTACCTGATGCAATCAAAAAGGCTATCGAAAGTGCTAAAACTAATTTAATGACTGTACCTTTTGTTGGAACTACCATTCCTCATCAAGTTACAGGTGTATATGGAGCAGGTAAAGTATTCTTAAAACCAGCTTCAGAAGGTACTGGAATTATTGCTGGTGGAGCTGTTCGTGCTGTATTCGAGCTCGCTGGTATTAATGACATTTTATCAAAATCTATAGGAACATCGACACCAATAAACATGGTTCGTGCAACATTTGCTGGTCTTAAGGAATTAAGAACTGCTGAACAAGTTGCCAAACTACGTGGTGTAGACGTATCGGAGTTGGTATAATATGAAATTAGAAGTCAAATTAACAAGATCTTTAATTGGTAGAAAACCAAACCAAGTTAAAACAGCACATGCATTAGGACTAAAAAAAGTAAATCAAGTTGTAGTTAAAGAAGTTAATGATGCCGTAGTCGGTATGATTAAAACTATATCACACTTGGTTACAGTCAACGAAGTAGAGTAAGGAGGTAGAACCATGTTAAATGAATTAAGACCCGTAGAAGGTGCTCGAAAAAAACGCAAACGTTTAGGTAGGGGACCAGGCAGTGGTACCGGTGGAACCTCTGGTAAAGGTGACAAAGGTCAACTTGCTCGCTCAGGTGGTGGAACTCGTCCAGGTTTTGAAGGTGGACAACTTCCATTTTTCCAAAGACTTCCTAAAAGAGGTTTTAAAAATGTTAACCGTAAAGAATTCGCTGTTATCAATATGTCTGATTTGAACTTATTTAATGACGGAGATGTTGTAACACCAGAAGCATTAATCGCTAAAAATGTTTTAAAGAAACTACAATCAGGCGTTAAAGTATTGGCGAATGGTACCTTAGAGAAAAAATTGACCGTTAAGGCTCATGCATTCTCAAAATCTGCTGAAGAAGCAATCGTCAAAGCCGGTGGAACAGTAGAGGTGATCTAAAGTGTGGTTACGTATAAAAAGAATTCTAAGTAACAAAACTGTAATGCTTAGATTAGCATTTACATTAGCAATTTTATTAGTTGTTAGAATTGGTAGTCATATTACGGTCCCACTTTTTAATACAGCTGCAATTGTAGAGTTTATGAGAAATAGTGGAAGCTTTGTTGCGATTTTGAATAACTTCAGTGGGCAATCACTTGAAAGATTTTCAATATTAGCACTTGGGATTTCACCATACATTACTGCATCAATTGCACTACAGTTATTACAAATGGTTGTTCCACAATTAAAAGAGTGGAGTGAACAAGGTGAAACTGGTAAACAAAAGATAAATCAACTTACTAGATATTTAGCTGTTGGTTTAGCATTCTTACAAGGATATGCTTTAATTATTGGTGTATCGTCTGGTCCAGGTACTGTGTTAATACCAAGTTTAGAAGCATCTATCACGTCAAGTGGTATTAGATATTTCTTCTACATTTATATGGCACTAGTTATGGCTGGTGGTACAGCACTTATGATTTGGTTAGCAGGATTAATTACCAAAAAAGGTGTAGGTAATGGTACATCATTACTAATTGTTGCAGGTATTGTTACAAGTCTACCAACTATGTGGACAACACTTTGGACAAAATATATCCTTAATGGTACATCAGGTTGGTCAATCGTATGGTTTATCATTATCTTATCTATGTATTTCGGTATTTTACTTGGAGTTGTTTACATGCAAATTGCAACTAGAAAAATTCCAGTACAATATGCAAACCGTCAAGGTAAATCAGATTCTAACATTCCAATGAAGATAAACAGCGCAGGTGTTATCCCAGTAATTTTCGCTCAAACAATCATGAGTATTCCGCTAACAGTAGCAGGATTTGCTGGTGGTGCATCAGGTGGGAATTCATGGATTAGCAATATCTTTAGTTCACAAAAGCCAATCGGATTTATAATTTACGTTATATTGATTATTATATTTACATTCTTCTATTCATTTATGACAATCAACCCAGAGAAGATTGCAAATAATTTATCAAATTCAAACGCTTATGTACCAGGGATTAGACCTGGACAAGACACACAAGATTTTGTTGCAAAATTATTATTCAAAATTACTGTTATCGGTACAACTTATCTAGTTATCCTTGCTGTATTACCTATTATTACATCTGTGATTTTCGGATTTGAAGGTAATGAAGCTCAAGCGATTACATTAGGTGGTACAAGTTTATTAATTATCGTAGGTGTTGCTATAGAAACCACACAACAAATCGAAACAGACGCAAGTCAAACAGATTATAGCGGCATTTTTAAGTAAGATAGGATGATATGCGTATGCGAATCATAATTATGGGCCCACCTGGTGTAGGTAAGGGAACAGAAGCAGAAATCTTAGTTAAACATTACAATATCCCACATATTTCTACTGGCAATATTTTTAGAGAATTATTTCGTGATAACACAACGATTGGAAAAATAGCTAAGGCATATATTGATCGTGGCGAACTCGTACCTGATGATATAACAAATGAGATTGTTCGTCAAAGATTATCTAAAGATGATGTTGAAAAAGGGTTTCTATTTGATGGATATCCTAGAAATATTGAACAAGCAAAAGCTTTTGATCAAATTCTTGATGAAAAGGGTTGGAAACTTAATGCGGTTATCAATATTCAAGCATCAGATGATTTAATTATCAATCGAATTAGCGGTCGTAGAGTATGTAAAAATTGTGGATCAATCTATCATTTAACAAATAAACCTCCTCAAGTAGAAGGTGTATGTGATAAGTGTGGTGGGAAATTGATCCAAAGAGACGATGACAGTAAAGAAACGGTTCTTAGAAGAT
>CAKMKH010000097.1 GCA_927441705.1 uncultured Acholeplasmataceae bacterium
ATTTTTTGTATTTTGGCATCTTCTTGCAGGTCAAGAGCATAACAAGTGGTGTTAGAGCATTTTCTAGGGTTGGGGGTATCTCCATTTTTGGGCAGACATTTTTTTAGGCTAGAGACGTGTTCCGACACCTTTAAACCACGAGATCCTTCATTGAGCGTATAAACCTGTGGATTTGGGGAGGAATGCATGCAGGAAATACAAGACGTGGTCATGCTTTTTGGACTCCCTTGTAACCCTTGTGGTACCCCTTTGAGTACTAGCGCATTATATAGAACCGCGCACAAACTGTCTTCCACGTACCCTCGGGTTATATCGGAATCCCCCTAGGCTCACCTGAAACCTTGCCTTAGATAAATCATCCATCATCTTGCTACTATAGTAGACTGAGAATAACACTTGGGGAGATTACTCACATGTACGATACGGTAGTGGGGTACTACGGCTAAGGGTACGGTTGATCCTCCTTAGTTAGTGCATTGAAATATTGGGCCAAGTACTACTATTAGACCCTTATGTATATTGCAATCTCTAGCACCTCACACTCCTTGAGACCATACTTCCCTCGTCTCTCTGAAGATCGTCATTATCTTCTTTTCCAGATCAGATCTAGGAGTTGGGGTTTTGTCGCCGCCACAACAATCAGATCAATCAGTTGAGGTTCTATCGCCATAGTACCATTCATATCTAGCATCTAGGGTTCTTTCGCAGCCTCAGTCCAACTCACATTCAACAGTTAGGCGTTTCGCAGGTAGATCTAACCATTTGTGTAGTGAGGCTTGTAAAAAGAACGAGTATGAGGCCTTCCTGAGATGCTTATAAGAGACTTATCCCATAAGAATCATGACGATGACCTAATCACGATGGTACCATTCACTTGTCAGCTTCAATTTTCAGGTAGTCCCAAATTTTTTCAAAGTGACGATAACTGACCATGATTTGTGTATGCTAGAAACTAGAGCTCAAGCCATGGCCAACAAGAAGATCGAGAACCTTGAAAAGAAGTTGGCTTATTTCCAGATCCTAGTGGATCAGATGCAGAAATTCATGGACGCATTCAAAAGGATCTCATCGTGGTTGCATTCGGAGGCACATGGTTTTAATGAAGATCATGAAGGAGGATCTAGCCATCATATTCACTTCCATGGAAATCACCAACATTCCCACCCTCGACCACCCATGCTGGACATGTATAAATTTGATGGCTCTAATCTGGCAGTATGGGTAGCACAAATGGACCAATATTTCACTCTGGATGAAACTAAGCTACGTGTGGGAGGCCTTTACTTGGACTAAGAGAGATGGAAATGGTGGTAGTGGCATCAGAACTGCTATCCTGGGAAAATTACTTGGCAGGTGTTCTCAAAATCCATTTGTGACCACTTTGACCGTAAATCTAATTTTTTGGGTCATCTTCCCAAGCTCTGACAAATAGGCATAGTAAAGGACTGCATTGTAGCCTTTGAGACATTGGCCATCCACACAGAAGGTCTGGGAGATGAATTCTACTTGGAATGTTTTATAAGTGGTCTCAAAGAAGTCGTCCAAGCCCATGTCCAGATGCACCGCCCACCTACATGGATGGACGCTTGCAAAAAGGCTATCGAAGTGGAATGTTCTTTAGCTGCCCAGTCACCTCTTCCAAATTTCATAGCAAAGGGATGCCCCAGCTAGGTTCAGGGAACTACCCAAACACTTAAGGTTCAAAAGGTGTCACCAGCAGAAATGGCCGAAAGAAGAAAACAAGGATTGTGCTACAATTGTGATGACAAATACTCCCCGAGGCATAAATGCAAGGAACCCAAATTCTTTCAAATTGATGTTATTGATCACAGCTCATCTGAGGAAGACCCAGCCCTTGATGGACCAAAGGAGGAAGATGAGGATGCCCAGTAGGACAATGAGGTCCTAGCTATGCTAGAAGAACTAGTTATCTCGCTACATGCTTTCGAAGGCATTTATGTGCCCTAAACTCTCAAAATCAAAGGTTTTATTGAACATCACCCTGTAGTAGTATTGATTGATAGTGGTAGCACTCATAACTTTATCCATCAAAGAGTCGTCGAAGCTATTCATTATTTTTTCAGGGTAGTCCCTAATTTTGAGGTCCAAATTGTTGATGGGGGGACAATGAAATGTGTAGGCTGCTGCAAAAATATCAAACTTTATATGGGAGATTACGACCTAAAGGCTCACATGTTTCCAATCAACATGGGTGGTTGTGACAGTGTCTTGGGTGCTAAATGGTTTCGCACACTAGGCTCAATCACAATGGATTTCCAGGAGCTATATATGAGTTTTAAGTAGAATGACCACATGCATACCCTCCGTGGAATCCAGGAAGTTGCTCCTTCTATCATCAGCTCACATCAAATGGAAAAGTTGTTGAAAAAGGGCCATCATGGAGTTATTTCCCAAATTAATGCCATCCAGGCCATTGAGCTCACTTCTCTACAAATTCATCCTGATATGCAATAGGTCTTAAACTGCCACCAACAGATCTTTGAAATGCCTAAAGAGCTTCCACCCTCTAGAGGGGAACATGATCATAGCATCACCTTGATCCAAGGGGCACAATTGCCAAATGTGTGCCCACATAGATATCCTTTTGCCCAAAATAATGAAATTGAAAAAATCATCAAGGAACTCCTGGAAGTCAGTGTCATTGGTCCTAGCATCAATCCTTATTCATCACCAATGGTCATGGTGCTCAAGAAAGATAGGGAATGGCACATGTTTCTAGACTTCAGAGCCCTCAACAAACTCACAGTCAAAGACAAATTCTCTATCTCGGTTGTTGATGATTTGCTGGATGAACTACATGGTGCTCAATTCTTTACTAAGTTAGATCTCTGCTCGGGCTATCACCAAATACGCATGAAAGAAGTAGACATTTGCAAGACTACTTTCCAAACTCGTGAAGGCCATTATGAATTCTTTGTCATGTCATTTGGTCTCTGTAATGCCCCATCAACTTTTCAAAGCCTCATGAATCACCTTCTCAAACCATATCTTAGAAAAAATTTCCCCGTTTTCTTTGATGACATTCTCATCTACAACCTCACCTAGCAAAAACATCTTCAGCATGTAGACCTACTCCTGCAACTATTTTGGAAGCATAAATTATTTGTCAAATTTTCCAAGTGCTCTTTTGGCATGGAAGAAGTCGAGTATTTGGGCTACATTGTGGGTCGTGAAGGTGTCTGGGTGGATCCCAAAAAGATTTGGGAAATGCAAGATTGGCCCCAACCAAAGAGCTTAAAGAGTTTGAGGGGATTCTTGGGTCTCACAGGCTACTATTGCAAATTTGTTCGCAATTATGGTCGCATTGATAGACCCCTCACTAACCTTCTCAAGGAAGTTTCATTCCTCTAGACTGATGAAGCATAATAGGTGTTTATGGTTCTCAAATAGGCCATGTGTTCCACTCCCATATTGGCACTGCTTGGCTTCACCATATCTTTTGTGATTGAATGTGATGCTTTAGGTACTGGTATTGGTGTTGTCTTAATGTAGGAAGGTCAACCCTTGGCTTTCACTAGCCAACAAATAAGTGGGAAACATCTGGGACAATCTACCTATGAGAAGGAGATGATGGCCATCTTACATGCGATAGATACCTAGCGACCATACTTATTGGGGTGGTGTTTCCAAACCCACATAGACCATCAAATCCTCAAATATTTTTTGGAGCAACGTCTATCCTTGCCCCAGCAAAATAAATGGCTGACCAAAATGTTGGGATATCATTATGAGATAATTTACAAGAAAGGGCATGAAAATGTAGGAGCAGATGCTTTATCATGCCAATTTGAGGATGAAAGCACCATGCTATCAATTTCTCTCCACATACCAGATTGGATTGAAGAAGCCTGCAAGGAATGGTTTTCACATCCCTCTCTCTCCCAACTCATTAATAACTTGAGAGCATATCCTAATTCCACAGTGGGCTACTCTTGGAAGAATGAGATTCTTCACTACAAGGATAGAGTATTGATATCACTGACATCCACCCTCAAAACAAACATGTTGTTAGAGTTTCACTCATCTCCCATTGCGGGCCATGCAGGATTTCAAAAGACTTATGCTCGCATTTGTCGTTCTTTCTTTTGCACATGCATGAAAACTGACATTCTTACTTTTGTAGCTGAATGTGATGTGTGTCAACGCCACAAAGGAGAAATCATCAATTCCCCATGCACCTTATAACCATTGCCCATCCCTGCCTCAATCTGGATGGATGTTTCTATGGATTTCATTATTGGTCTTCTAGTGTCAGGAAACAAGTCAGTCATCACGGTGGTTGTGGACAAAATTTCTAAATATTCTCATTTTTGTTCCCTACCCCACCCATTTACCCCCTCTTTGTTGCTCAAGCTTTCATGGACCAAATATTCAAACTCCATGGTATGCACACCTCCATTGTGTCTAA
The DNA here is from genome assembly GCA_927441705.1 of uncultured Acholeplasmataceae bacterium. GTDB lineage: Bacteria > Bacillota_I > Bacilli_A > Acholeplasmatales > Acholeplasmataceae > Mariniplasma. Next base: position 4,430 of record CAKMKH010000097.1, read on the forward strand.
TTGTGACCCGAACTTCACCAATAACTTTTGGCAAGAACTTTTCAAGCTATAAGGCACCCAAATCCAACTAAGTACTTCCTATCATCGCCAAACTGATGGTCAAACTGAAGCAGTCAACAAATGTTTGGAGACCTACCTAACGTGCTTCACTTCAAAAAAGAAACATCAATGGGTATAGTGGTTACCTCTAGCTAAATGGTGGTATAATACTAACTATCATGCAGCCACCAAGATGACTCCATATGAGGTAGTGTATGGCCAACTCCCACCTTCACCTACTACTTATCTCCCTAGATTATCTTTGAGACGGGCTAGCATGGTTGCATGGTTCTGTAGGAGTTGATCCATTAACGGGATTATTAAATCGATTATTTATGCAAACAAAACTTCAAAATTTACTTGATGGGATTGACGATTATGTTTGATCATGCAAAACTTAAAGATGCGATTGATATTGCAGATCAAGCGATGTATATTGCTAAAAAAAGTGGCAAAAATAAGATACAATATCTAAATATGAAACAATTTGAAAATAAACTTTAGTTTGGAGCAATATATATATGGAACAATTTGAAAGATTTGATATTGAAAAAAAGCCAGTTAAAGAAAAGTTTTTTTTAACACCTTTAGCTTGGCTTTTATCTTTTCCAAGTGTATGGTATAGAAGATTAAAAGTTAATAAGGTTGGTATGAAAGGCTTAAAGCCTCCTTATATTTTATTATGTACACATCATGCGTTTATCGATTTTAAAGTAACAACAAAAGCTATTTTTCCAAAACGTGCGAATTACGTGGTTGCGATCGATGGATTTATAAAAAGAGAATGGTTGTTAAGAAACGTTGGTGCGATTGTTAAACGTAAGTTTACAACAGACGCTGTCTTATTTAGACAGATTAAATACGGTGTAGAAAAGCTTAATAATATCGTTGCGATTTATCCTGAGGCTAGATATTCATTAATTGGTACGGATGCGATTTTACCAGATTCATTAGGTAAAATGGTTAAGGTGTTAAAAAAGCCTGTTGTGGTTTTAAATATGCATGGGAATTATTTAACTCAACCAGTATGGAATTTAAAGATGCGTTACGTGCCTTTAAAAGCTGATATGACAAAACTTTATGATGTAGAAGATTTAGAAAATGCATCTGTTGATGAAATCAACGAAAAAATTAGAGTAGCCTTTAAATATGATGAGTATCAGTGGCAATATGACAATAAAATAAAAATTAAAAATAAAGATAGAGCTAAAAATATTCATAAAGTCTTATATCAATGCCCAGCATGTAAAAAAGAACATGAGATGACTTCTGATGGTCATAAGATATGGTGCAATAGTTGTCATCATACCTATGAAATGGATGTATATGGAAAAATTAAAGCTTTTGATGGCAAAACTGAATTTACCCATATTCCAGATTGGTATGAATGGGAAAGAGAACAAGTAAGAAAACAAATAGAAAATAATACATACCATTTTTCTGATGATGTGATTGTTGAAGCACTTCCTAACAGTAAGGGTTATGTTAGACTTGGAGAAGGAAAATTAACGCATGATATAAGTGGTTTTCATCTAACTTTAAGAAATGATAACTATGAGATCGATTTGAAAAAAGAACCATTATCAATGTATGGATGTCATATTGAATATGATTATATGAAAAAAGGCGATTGTATTGATCTATCTACGATGCATGATACGTTTTATATCTATCCAAAAAACAAGAAAAATGTCGTGACTAAAATTAGTTTAGCAGTTGAAGAAATCTATAAAATTAAGAAAAAACAAATATAGTTAAATCCATAAAAGGGCGTTGCCCTTTTTGTTTTAGATGTTATAATGAGTATAGAGGTAAATTATGGAAATTAAATGTATAAAACTAGATGATTTATATCGTCCAGTAACGGAAAAAAAACAAATCGTAAGATATATCTTACCAAATGAGACTGCAATTGTGTCTGATCCCAATCAAACAGTGATTAAAGAAAGTGATCTTACACATAAAAGTACACATAGAAAAAAAGTTATATGCCCTATCTTTCATGAGTGCGGGGGATGTGATTTTTTACATATGACTTATGATTATCAACTAGAATTAAAACAAGAAAATGTAGAAAACTTATTTAAAGAAAATTTTAATTATGTAAAAATTAACGAGATTATCAAAAGTGAACAACCCCTACATTATAGACACAAAGTTGTTTTATCAGCAACAACAAGCAAAAAGAAATTAAGACTAGGTTTATATAGAGAACAAACTAAAAAAGTGATACCTTTTCTAGATTGTTTTATCCATGATAAATCAACAAATCAAGTGTTAAGAACAATTGAAATGTTACTTAATAAATACAAAATTCCTGCTTATGATATAGATACGAATCAAGGTATTTTAAAACACGTTTTGATTAGAAAATCATATGTTAGAAAAGATTTAATGGTTGTATTTGTGACAAATGGTAATTTACTGCCAAATGCGAAAAAGATATCACAAGATTTAGTAAAAGCTCATGATCAAGTAAAAACAACGATACAAAATATTCATAAGAAGAAAACACATCTTGTTTTACTAAGTGAAGAAAAAGTAATTTATGGTCCTGGATATATCATCGATCAAATAAGCGATATATCATTTAAATTATCCGCTCAATCGTTTTATCAGATTAATCCTGAGCAGATGTTCAAACTTTATAACAAAGCCATAGAAATGGCAAATATAAGCCCTACCGATGTTATTCTTGATACATACTCTGGAATAGGCACACTATCTTTACTCTTAAGTAAGAAAGCTAAGAAAGTATATGCGATTGAAGTAAATCAAGATGCACATAAAGATGCACTTGATAACAAGAGTTTTAATAAAATTACAAATATCGAATTTATTTTAGGCGATGTTGGTGAAAAAATGAAGGAAATAAAACAAGAGATTGATATTTTATTTATGGACCCAACAAGAGAAGGGGCTAGTCTAGATTTTTTAAATGATGTTTTGTTGTTAAAGCCTAAAAAAATTGTTTATATTTCTTGTGAGCCTAAAACACAAGTTAGAGATTTAAAAACATTAAAACCGTATTATCATATCATAGATGTTCAACCTGTTGATATGTTTAGTCAAACAACTCACGTTGAAAACATCGTATTGCTTTCTTTAAAAACGGCTTAACAAAACCATTCATATAATAATAGAAGAAGTATCTAACCTCTTAAATCAGGGTTAAATACTTCTTTTTTACTTTTTGCCCAATGTGGAAACATATCGAAATCAATGTGGAAACATCTAAAGAAGTTGTTTTTATTGACTCCGTAGTTTATTGTGATACAATATATCTATATGAATGAGCACTCATATAGATAGGAGATTAGTATGGATCAAAAAGATATAATAGAGTTTTGTGAATGTAATGTTCTTCACCCTGAAAAAATAGAAATAGCCCATAAAAACTTACTAGATAATGAATCTATTTCACTGCTAACTTTGTTCTTCAAAACATTTAGCGATCCCACAAGAATGAAAATCATATTGGCATTAAAAGAAACCGAGTTGTGTGTGTGCGATCTGTCTGCTGTGATCAATGTCAGTCAGTCCGCTGTCTCACATCAATTGAAAACCTTAAGAGAGAATCGTTTGGTTAAATACCGAAAAGAGGGGAATGTTGTTTATTACTCGCTTGACGATGACCACGTCCACGTGTTAATAACTCAAGCAATGAATCATCTAAAACATAAGTAGAATGGAGAAAAAACATGAAAGAGATTAAATATAGTTTATCAGAAATTAGCTGTGCGAGTTGTGCAGATAAGATTGAACAAAAGATAAAGAAGTTAAACGGAGTTGAGGAAGGTTATTTAAACTTTGTTACAAAAGAAATCAAGGTACAAGTTGCGGATTCAACTGATACTGCAAGACTATTTGACACGATTAAAAAAATTGTGAAAGATGAAGAGGGTGATGTCGAGGTATGTGAACTAACCCCAAATGTCATTTATGCAATAGATGGTTTAGACTGTGCAAATTGTGCGGCTAAGATTGAAGAAAAATTAAACAAAACCGAAGGAATTTTAGGTGCCAACGTTGATTTTATAGCAAAAAAACTGACACTTCAATTCAAAAATTCGCTAGATCAAAAACGTATAGAAGAAAAGGTTCAAAAAATTATTGATAAAATTGAACCTGGCGTAACGATAGCACAATCAAATGTGAAGAATGAAGATCACGTGGATGAAGAATCATCAATGACGAAAGATTTAATCATCTTCGGTATAGGTATCTTACTATTTATTGGAGGATTATTGATTGCTGAAGGAACGGTTTTTCGTTATGTATTACTTATACTAAGTTATTTCATCATCGGTGGAGAAGTTGTACTGAAGGCAGTCAATAACATATATCGAGGTAAGGTGTTCGATGAAAACTTCTTAATGACGATAGCAACTATGGGTGCATTTGCTATTGGAGAGCATCCTGAAGCAGTTGCAGTTATGATTTTTTATCAGGTCGGTGAATTTTTCCAAGACGTAGCAGTCAATCGATCCAGAAGATCCATAAAAAAATTGATGTCAATCAGACCTGATGTCGCAACGATTAAAAAAGGCAACACTTCTGTGGAAATGCGTGTTGAAGACGTTCAAACTGGAGAGATAATGATCATTAAACCAGGCGAAAGAATTCCGCTTGATGGTGAAGTGTTGTCAGGAGATTCCACAATTGACACAAAAATTCTAACAGGAGAATCTGTGCCTGTAAATGTTACAAAAGGTGAGATGGTACTCTCTGGTTGTATTAATATCAATGGTTTATTGACCGTTAAAGTTACCAAACTCGCAAGCGAATCAACTGTTTCCGGCGTTGAGAAAGTGTGACCTTCGGCTGGCCTGGCATACAATGGATAGCTGGACGCGACTCAATTCCTGAATGGTGGCCACTGGGACTTCAACTTCTGTGCAGCGCACACACAAAAGCTCAACCCGCTCAAGCACCGTTGTCGGTAAAGCGGGTGTCACCGTCGGCAAGAACATCCAGTTGGAAAGCGGCGGCGTGTTGCAACCGTACCTGCGTACCGCCCTGGCCCATGAGTTTGATCAGA
>CAKMKH010000098.1 GCA_927441705.1 uncultured Acholeplasmataceae bacterium
CGATCAAGAACAACGCCTTGCGGGTCTGCTTGCGCTTGCCGGCGTACTCGGCGTCGGCGAAGGTCATCTGCTTCAACGGAAAACTCGGGCAAGCGGATCGACGTATTTCACCAGAGACGGAAAGTTAAATTCAGAGCCTCCTTAGCTTGATCGTGCGGGGTGTGTCGCCGACTTTACTGAACTCCTGTAGTTGATAGTCGTCGCCCATTCGAACTGAAACCTCAGGGGTTTGACAGGAGGAAGAATTCAGAGTGATTGGATTCACTAGATTAAGCTTTACAGGCTCTTCGCATTTAAGGGTGTAGCTGATTTCTAAACCCTCCTGACTTCAGCAAGCACCTGGAGCATGTACCAACGGGTGGTCAGCGCCTACAACGAGCCGGATCGAAAACGTGGTAAAAAACTCATGGAAGAGAATATTATAATAAATCCACCTTTGTTTTTTGTACTTCCAGCAGATGACATGCAAAGAAACTATAGTGCAGATAATTGAAGGTTAAAGCAATTTAAGGGAGAATATATCATGTAATGAGGTCTTCTTTTTTTAAACCATTAAGACCACAACCTATTTGAAAGCCTATCTTATACCACAAACATTTTTAAAGAACTAAAATTTGAGGCACCTTTTTTTAAGGTGCTTTTTTGTTAGCGTTTTCATAAAAGGGTTTATTTTATCTCTTTAAGCATGTATAATAGAAGTGAAAATACATTACGAGGTGAGCAATGAATAAAAAATATGTAGCAGAACCATATCGCATAAAAATGGTGGAACCTATTTTTGAAACAACTAGAGAACAAAGAATTGAATTACTTAAAAATGCGGGATATAATCCTTTTTCTTTGAGGAGCGAAGATGTCTATGTTGATTTATTGACAGATTCCGGAACTGGCGCAATGAGTCAAGAACAATGGGCGCATATGATGACAGCTGATGAAGCTTATGCAGGTAGCAAGAGTTTTTATAAGTTAGATGGTGTAGTAAAACACATTACAGGATATAAATATTTTATTCCAGCGCATCAAGGTAGAGGTGCTGAACAAATCGTGCTTCCACAATTAGTTACTAAAAAGGGTATGTATTTTATTTCTAATATTCATTTTGATACTACAAGAGCACACGTTGAACTTGCTGGTGCAAGAGCAATTGATTGTGTCATTGAAGAATGCTTCCAAATTGATTTAGATCATCCTTTTAAAGGTAATTTTGATTTAAAAAAATTAGACGAAATCATTATAGAAAAAGGCAAGGAAAATATTGCTGGTATTATTATGACGATTACGAATAATAGTGCTGGTGGTCAACCAGTAAGTTTTGAAAATATGGTTGAGGTTCAAAAGATTAGTAAGAAATACGGGATAACTTTACTTATAGATGGCGCTAGATACGCTGAAAATGCATTTTTTATTAAAGAAAGAGAAAAAGGTTTTAGTGATAAATCTATTTTAGATATTGCACGTATGACTTTTGATTTAGCTGATATCTTTATGATGAGTGCTAAAAAAGATGGTTTAGTCAATATGGGTGGTATTATTGCGATTAAGGATAACGAACATCTCTTTAAGCTTTGCCAAACATATATCGTACCTTATGAAGGTTTCCCTACATATGGTGGATTAAGTGGTAGAGATATGGAAGCCTTAGCGCAAGGATTAATGGAAGCTCTTGACATGAGATTTTTAACTCATCGAATTGATCAAATAAGATATTTAGGTGATATGTTAAAAGAAGCAGGAGTGCCTATTCAATATCCAATTGGAGGACATGCAGTATTCGTTGACTGTGGAAAAATTGCTCCACATATTCCATATGATCAATATCCAGCTTTAAGCGTTACAAATGCTTTATATATTGAAGCAGGTGTAAGAGGAGTTGAAATAGGGTCATTATTATTAGGTAGAGATCCTGACACACATGTAAATCTTAAAAGTCCTATTGAATTCATGAGATTAACGATTCCAAGAAGATTATATACTTATCAACATTTGGATGTAGTTGGAAAAGCAATGATTGAAGTATTTAAACATAGAGATCAATTAACAGGATATGAGTTCTCATATGAATCACCAATGTTAAGACATTTTACATCAACATTTAAGCCAGTTAAGAAGGGATGATTTTATGCACATAGTTATTATAGCCATTATTGGATTTATGTTTATTTTTGAGTTATGGATTAACATTTTAAATGTTAGTCATTCTAAAAAAGAAATGCCTGAAAGTGTAAAACACATTTATGATGAAGAAGCTTATAAAAAGTGGATATCATATCATCAAGAACACCTAGTGTTTGGTATTGTTAAAAAAACAGTATCTGTTGTATTAACCTTATCTTTACTAATATTCGGTTTATTTGGTACATTTGAAGCTTGGGCCATGAGTATTAGTGGGTTTGCTATTACTCAAACTTTAATTTTTTTGGGGATTTATTTATTAATCGAAACTGCTATAGCAATTCCTTTTGATTTTGTGCACACATTTAAAATTGAAGAAAAATATGGATTTAATAAAACATCATATAAAACTTTTGTTAATGATCAAATAAAAAACTTTATTGTAAGTATTCTTATATTTGGAACATTATTAGCAGGATTGCAAGGATTATATATAGCATTTATTGATCATATTTGGATATTCATATTGTTTGCATGGTTGTTTTTATCATTTATTATGGTATTAATGTTTCTTTTAAATACTAAAGTGTTCGTGAAGATTTTTAATAAATTAACACCACTTGAAGATGGAGAGTTAAAAACAAGAATTGATGCGTTAGGAAATAAACTTGGATTTGAAGTTGAAAAGATTTCCGTGATGGACGCATCAAAAAGATCGAGTAAGTTAAATGCCTTTTTTAGCGGATTAGGAAAGACTAGAGATGTAGTGCTTTATGATACTTTATTAGACAAATTGACTGATGATCAAGTATTGGCTGTCTTAGCTCATGAACTTGGGCATGCAACTTATAAAGATACAACTAAGATGCTTTTTCAAAACATTTTGACATTCGGATTATATGCTGCAATTATTGGCTTTATCCTTCAATCTTCTGATATTTATATTGCATTTGGATTAAGTGGAATTTTCTTTGGTTTCGCAATTATTTTATTCACGATATTAGTCGAACCTATTTCTCTAATATTAGGTTTATTAACAAACGGATGGTCTAGAAAAATCGAATATAGGGCAGATCGTTTTGCAAAAGAGCATGTTGGTAAAAAAGAAATGATTGGTGCTTTAGAAGTTTTAGCAAAAGAGAATTTTGCTAATTTAAATCCTCATCCACTTTATGTCTACATTTACTATAATCATCCAACGATTGCAGAGCGCATCGAATCACTAAATAAGGAGTCTTAAGATGAAAAAGCATTTAATTTTAGCGATTAATCCAGGATCAACATCTACAAAACTGGCTATTTATGAGAATGATAAATTATTATCAGAATTTAAAATATCTCATGATACAAATAAAATACTAAGCTACAAACATATCATTGATCAGTATGAATTTAGAAAACAAGTCATATTAGATTTTTTAGAAAAAGAAAATGTGAATCTAAAATCTTTCTCTGCCATAGTTGGCAGAGGAGGCATGCTTAAACCGATTGAAAGCGGGACATATTTAGTTAATGATTTAATGATACAAGATATGACAGAAGCAAAAAGAGGAGAGCATGCATCTAATTTAGGATGTATACTAGCAAAAGAATTAGGAGATTTAATTCAAATCCCATCTTATGTTGTTGATCCAGTTGCTGTTGATGAAATGGATGACCACTATAGATATACAGGATTTCCAGAGATTCAAAGAAGATCTTTATTCCATGCATTAAATCATAAAGCAGTTGCTAGAAAAAGATCAAAAGATTTAAATAAAAAATATGAAGATCTCAACTTAATCATCGCACATCTAGGTGGAGGAATTAGTGTTGCTGCTCATAAGCATGGTAGAGTTATTGATGTCAATAACGCGCTCGATGGTGATGGGCCGATGTCTCCTGAGAGAAGTGGATCTGTACCAATGGGACCACTTTATAAAATGGCTTTTAGTGGAGAGTATACCTTAGAAGAGATTAAGAGAAAGAACTATGGCAAAGGTGGATTGGTTGCATATTTAGGAACCAATGATGGGTTAGAAATTTCAAAAATGATAGAAGAAGGCAATGAAAAAGCTAAGTTTATCTTTGAAGTGATGTGCTATCAGATTGCCAAAGAAATAGGAAGCGAAGCAACTGTATTAGAAGGAAAAGTTGATGAAATTATATTAACTGGTGGGCTAGCTTATAATAAAGCATTGGTTAATTTGATTAAAGATAGAGTTGAATTTATTGCGCCAGTAGTTGTTTATGCTGGTGAAAATGAAATGGAATCACTTGCTTTAGGAGCCTTAAGAGTATTAGAAGGTGAAGAAGAAGCAAAAATTTATAAATAAGATAGGAGTGATACAATGTTAAAAACAATTAATGATTTGCTATCAAGAGCTAAAGAAGGTGGACAAAAAACTTTAGTCGTTGCTTGTGCCGATGATAAACATGTATTAGATGCAGTAGAAAAAGCTAGATCTGAAGGCATTATTAGACCTATTTTAGTTGGAAATAAAGAAATTATATTAATGTTACTTGATGATCTGACTATAGATCCTAAATATTTCGAAATCATCGATATTATGGATCATGAGCAAGCTTGTGACTATGCTGTTAAGCTTGTTTGTGAAAATGATGGATATGTCTTAATGAAAGGTTATGTAGATACTAAAGTTATATTAAAATCAGTTCTAAAAGAAGAGTTCGGATTTAAAGGTAAAAACAGACTTTCACATGTCTCATTATTTGAAGTTAAGAATTATCATAAGTTGTTAATGATGTCTGATGGTGCAATGAACATGTATCCTAATGTTGATGAAAAACAGGAAATTATTGAAAATGGGGTTAAAGTTTTACACCATATAGGCATAAAAAATCCAAAAATTGGTATCATTGCAGCAATTGAAAAATATAATGAAAAAATGCCGCCTACTGTAGATGCTGTGGAGTTAATTAAGCGTAATGAAGAAGGAAAAATAACTGGATGTATTATAGATGGTCCGTTTGCGCTCGATAATGCAATAAATAAAGAAGCTGCGGTTCATAAAGGTATTGATAGTGAGGTTGCTGGCGATGTGGATATGCTTTTGATGCCACAAATAGAGACAGGTAATGTTTTTTATAAAAGTATGATGTTTTTAGCTGATGCAAAGAGCGCTTCAATTGTAGTTGGTGGAAAAAGACCTATTGTTTTAACATCAAGAGCTGATTCGACAGAATCTAAATTTTATTCAATTGCCTTGGCTGCATTAGCCGAACAATAAAATAAATAAAAAAACACCTAAAAATTAGGTGTTTTATTTTTAAGACATCATAATCTCAATACCAGCATTTTGGCCTTCGTCTTCGTAGATAAGCTTATCATCTTCGAAGAGCTTGATTGTGATAGATCCAGATAGGCCTTCTTTAATCGTTTGATTCATAATACCAAATGAAGGTGATTTAAGTTCTATCTCTTTATCCTTTTTAGCAAAAAGATGTAATTTATATCTACCTTTTCTTAAGATGAAATCAACAGAATCCTGTTTGATTTCTTTTTTTAGAATCTTTGTTCTGTTATAAGTTGCAAATCGATATTCTTTTTCGTTGAAAAGTAAGTTTACAATCAGACCTTTAAAAGATAATCCCCCAAAAGGTATAATCGCATATGAGAACATAAGTGATGTTTTTTCATTACTAAAATGATTTGATTGAAGCCAAATATAGGCTTTGGGAAAAGATTTCCCCCAATCTTTCTCAATATAAGCTTTTCCATTTGAAAAATCAATGTCGCTACCATTAATCTTTAGTGTGCCCTTAAGATGGGATTGCATACTGATTACACCATGATTACATTCCATAAATGGCACATATGCAAATGGACCCATTATATTTGGTTGATATATGTTTGTATTTATAGATTTATGTTCTTGAAAATGTATAACACCAGAGATACTCATGGATTCATTGCTAAGATTTACATCAATAGAGTCTAAAGTGAATGTATTATTATTAATATTCACAAAGAAATTTTCTTGACTATAAGTAAAATTATCACTATCAAATCTAAAATAATGCATTTTAAAATCATCTTTACTAGATATGAACACCTGGATAAATGTATGAGGATCAATTTTTTGTATACTAATTCCAGGAATAAAAGCGATACTTGTTTTCATATCAGCTGAAACTAATTTATAGTACCAACCTTCAAAATAATGATTCGTTTTTTTATCACCTTGAAAAAGTTCAGGTTTTTTGATTTTTTTAAAGTACATGCTACCTACTCCTAGTAAAAATGCTAGGATTCCCTAGCATTTAAGTTTTTTATGGTTGCATTGCTCCAAATAGTACAAGCCATGCAAGAAATGATTTAGCAACAAGACTTAATACGATATATGTTCTTTCGCCATATAAATAATTTTTCCATTTTCCAACTTTTTTATATTGTAGAATCATGTTGATTGGGAAAGTGTTAAATGCTACAAAATATGTACCAACAATTGCCCATACAAACCAAGGAATTTGATCATAATTACCTGTACCAAACATATAAAGTAATATTGCAATCCAAGGACCAATACCTGCAATAGAACCCCAAATAAATGGACCCCAAATTAATTTTTCACCTTCAGCTCGTTTTGCATTTAATTGCTCCATAACAAGTCCGAATAAGTTCATTGAAGCATTTACAATAAATATTAAAACAAGTGATGCAATATCATAAATTCCAAATAGTGTTGATATTAAAACGATCATCACAGATGAGCTTAATGCATATTCAAACCATCTGAATTGATTAATACCTTTTTTTAAATCACTATTATATTTATCGTTTAGTTTTTTAGGAAATGCAATTAAAGCATGTGCACCAGCAGATAGTAATAAGAATAGTGCTACAAATATTCCAAATGGCAATTCAAATAAATTTGAAGTTGCAAGTTCTAATGACTCAGTCATTGGATTATATTGTAGGAAATTTTGTGTAATTACTGGTTTAAATTCTCCAATTGTTTGAATGACCGTTGAGGCTAAAATCAACATGAGGATACCTTGAATTAAATGAAATCCTCCCATAATCATATTAAACTTTCTAAGCTTTTCAAAACTTTGTGTTTCCATACAAACCTCCAAGTTAATTTATTATTATTATAACATGTGACTGATAATAATAAATATAAATATGCTTCATATATTTAATTAAGAAAAATCTTGTTTGAGAATATTAATTCAGAAGAAGCTAAAATTGGGCATAAGTAGAAATCATTAGCTATGATATGGTAAAATTAATATGAACATTATGATTGCTAATAACTGAATCATATACATACTTTTTTGACAGGGGTCACATGAACAAGAATAGATTACTTCATCTTAAAGACGGAAAAATAAATGATGATCGAAAATATGTGCTTTATTGGATGCAACAGTCTCAAAGAGTGCATTATAATCATGCTTTAAATCATGCAATAAAAATGGCGAATTTATATCAATTGCCACTTGTTTGCTTATTTGTTCTTGATGATACATACCCAGAAGCAAATGAAAGAAGCTATGCCTTCATGCTAGAAGGATTAAAAGAAGTAAAATTATTATTAGAAAAATTAGGTATTAATTTTATATTTAAACTAGGGAAGCCTGAAGAAGTGATTAAAACGTTTTTAAAAGATGCTCAAGCTTTAATCATGGATAGAGGATACTTAAGACATCAAAGAGCATGGAGAAAAAAAATATATCAGTTTATTAAAGATGATGAATCAATCACTATTGATATGATTGATACTGATTTAATTGTACCTGTTCATATCGCATCACAAAAGGTCGAATATGGCGCATATACCTTAAGACCTAAACTTAAGAAAATATTTTTAGAGTATAGAGATTTTAGTAAATTAGAAGTTTTGAATAATAAAAGTGTTTTGAATATAAAAAGTGATCACGATTTAAATGACATAAATGCACTATTAAACCAAATAAATATTGACAAAAGCGTAAAAAAAAGTTTATACTATCATGGCGGGTATAGTTTCGCTTCAAAACTATTTAGCATATTTATCTCTGATAAATCTGATGATTATCCAGAAAGCAGTGATCCATCAAAAGATGTCACATCTTTAATGAGTATGTATCTCCATTTTGGACAAATATCAAGTCTGGAATTATTAGAAAGATTATTTTTGGCGCTAAATCAAGGTCAAATTAAAGGGGATTCATTTGACCAATATATCGAACAATTGTTAGTCAGAAGAGAGCTAGCATTTAATTTTGTGTTCTATCAAGAAAATTATGATAGATTTGAATCGATGACAGAATCTTGGGCATATCAAACAATGAAGGCACATGAGCTTGATCATAAAGAATACTTATATGATATTCATGATTATGAATCATTTAAAACACACGATATTTATTTTAATGCAGCGATGAAGCAAATGGTTATAACTGGGTATATGCACAATTATATGCGTATGTATTGGGCTAAAAAGATTATTGAGTGGTCACCTTCTTTTGAAGTTGCATATAAAAACACATTATATTTAAACAATAAATACTTTATTGATGGTAGAGATCCAAATAGTTATACAGGTGTTGCTTGGTGTTTTGGAAAACACGATAGAGCATGGACAGAAAGAACGATTTTCGGGAAATTAAGATATATGAATGACAAAGGTTTAGAAAGAAAGTTCAACATAATGAGTTATGTAGAAAAGATGAATGAACTATAAAAAATCAGTTAAAAAAGATAGAATCTAATGTTTAAATATTTTTCATGTGAGAGCATGTAAATATAAAATATTCGACTATAAAAGATATGTTTATGATAATTACATAAAAACAATTATTAAGCATCTATGATATGAATTACAAGACTCGAGTGTAATCCAAGTATGACAGGGAGTAAAAATTTGGATACCTTTTTTGACTATAGTGAGTATTAATGGTTTAAAAAAAGATAAAATGACATAAATTTGAAAGTTATTAATGTTTGTATTGTGATAGTATGTAAGTAATGCTATTGGGGTGATGCCTTGTGTTTGTCGAGATTCAAAAAAACCTGATTTCAATTGTTGTCCTAGCCATATTATTTGTTACATTAATTAGACAATTGAATTGGAAAAATTATATCAATAAAATTTTTTTCTACATGATAGGATTAAATGTAGTTTTTCTTGCATTGGATTCAATCATAGTCTTGATAAGTGGAGAACAATTTGAAGGAGCAAAACTTACGCTAATTCTCAGCGTTGGGATTTATTATGCATTGGCGCCAGTTTTTGCTTTATTTTGGCTATACTATGTAGATATGACAATTTTTCAATCAAAAGATAAATTGATTAAGATTTCTTTTTTCCCATGTCTCATTATTCTAATTAATTTTGGATTTGTAATTGCGAGTTATACCAATGATCTTGTGTTTAATATCAGTGATCAAAATGTCTTCTCAAGAGGTTCACATCACTATCTAGTCATTTTAACTAGTGTTTTAATATTAGTTATGACTACAATACGTATATTCAAATATAAAGAACATATTCGTAAAAAAGATTTTATGCCGTTATTATTATTTGCAATTCCACCGTTAGCTAGTGGTATTATTCTAATATTATTTAATGAAGTCAATTTGGTTTGGAATAGTTTAATAATTTCACAACTACTCATCTATATCTATATTCAATCAAAAATAACTTCTACTGATTTTCTAACAGGTTTATTTAATAGAAGAGAATATGAAATGACAGTTAAAGATTTATCAATGACTAAAAACAAATCTCTTATCATATCTGGAATTATGGTTGATATAAACGATTTTAAGAGCATTAACGATGAATTCGGACATAGAGTGGGCGATGAAGTATTAATCGTAGTTGCTAAACTGCTGAAATCAGCTGTAAGAAAACAAGACTATGTATTTAGAATCGGTGGAGATGAGTTTGTAGTAATCATTAATAGTGATGATAAAAGCGCTGTAAATCAAGTAACTAATCGTATTGAGGAGATTTTAAACCAGTATAATCAAAGTTCTCCATATAGTTTTAAGCTAAGTTTAAGTTTAGGTATTGGGGTCTATGACGATAAAAAATATGTTGACATACCAAGTTTCTTCGAACATCTTGATTTGATGATGTATGATGATAAAAAGTATTTCAAAAAACATAGCGAAGTATAAGAAGCAGTCTAACTGCTTTTTTTTCGCTTATTTATAAGTCAATTTATAATGTTTACAGTTTGATTTGACATAAACAGCTTATTTAATATAATTAAATTGAATAATCAATACTAGGAGATTTTTTATGGCAAAAAAAATAACATATAAAAAAAATGATATTGTAACATTAGCTGATCTCAAACATCATCAAAGGGCTAAAGTTGTAAAATTGAATACGATTGATAAAGCACTTAGAAGAAGACTGCTTGATATGGGTATAACTGAAGGCGTACAAGTCAAAGTTAAGCGAATTGCACCTTTAGGAGATCCTTTTGATATCGAACTTAGAGGCTACGAATTATGTCTTAGGAAAAATGATCTTAAGTTGATTGATGTTGAGGTGATTTCATGAAAGTTGCACTCATAGGAAATCAAAACTCCGGCAAAACTACTCTATTTAATTTACTAACTGGCCATAATCAAAAGATTGGTAATTGGCCAGGTGTAACGATTGAACGTAAAGAAGGTAGAATTAGATCTACTGATTTTGATATTATTGATTTACCAGGAGTTTATTCACTATCCCCTTATACTATAGAAGAAGAGATCACTAGAAAATATTTGTTTGAAGAAAATGTTGATTTAATCTTAAACATTATGGACTCAACGAATTTAGAAAGATCGCTTTACTTAACGACACAATTGCTAGAATTAGATATACCTGTTGTTGTTGCACTAAATATGAGTGATATCGTATTGCAAAGAGGTATTCGTATTGATTATAAGTATTTAGAAGAAAAACTAGACACAACTATGATTCCAATATCTGCACTTAAAAAAACAGGTATGATGGATCTTATTCAAGTCATAAAAAACAAAGCATATCGAAAAAATAATTATACTCATATTTATGATCATCAGATAGAAGATTGTTTAAAACAATTAGAAAGTCATTTAGATCATAAGCATAAGCGATATATATCTATTAAATTACTTGAGCAAGATGAAATGTTTGTCGACTATCATCAAAATGGCTCAAGAAATATTGTTGAGACACTTTGCGGATCATATCAAAGAGATATGGAACAAGTCATCGTTGATGAAAGATATAGATATATCGAATTTTTAAGAGATGAAGCAATCAAATCATCAATTGAAAAAATGACGACAACAGATAAACTCGATCGCATATTTTTAAATAAATATTTAGCAATACCTATATTTATGTTAATTATGTTTACTGTCTATTATTTAGCGGCTGGTCCATTTGGATCAATGACTGTTGACTTCGTGGATAAATATGTCACTATTTTTGGAAACTGGTTAGGAAATTCATTAACTTCTTGGGGTGCTTCATCTTGGTCTAAGAGTTTGGTGGTAGATGGTATTTTAGCTGGTGTAGGAGCCATATTAACATTTCTACCTCAGCTGGCAATTTTATTCTTGCTCATTTCATTTTTAGAAACAACAGGATATATGAGTAGAATTGCATTTTTCTTAGATAAAGTTTTTCAGAAAGTAGGGTTATCTGGGAAATCTCTCATCCCTTTTATTATTGGCAGTGGATGTAGTGTTCCAGCGATTATGTCAGCAAGAACAATTCATGATGAGACTGAAAAGAAAATGACTATTTTGTTAACACCTTTTGTTCCATGTAGTGCGAAACTTCCAATTATTACACTTTTTGCAGGATATTTCTTTGGTGATTATTCTGGGTTTGTAAGTGCATCTCTTTATTTCTTTGCAATTATAGTTATTATTCTATCTGCATTTATAATGAAGCAAATTTTATTTAGAGGAAAAAACTCAAGTTTTATTTTAGAATTACCAAATTATAAATATCCAAATTTCAAATATATCTTTAAAGATGTTGGAAGTAAAGTGTTTGCGTTTATTAAACAAGCAGGATCGATTATACTACTAGCGTCTATCATTGTTTGGTTTTTACTTAGCTTCTCATTTAGTTTTGAATACGGTATTGATCCATCAAACTCAATGCTAGCACAAATCGGAAATTTATTTTCATGGGTTTTATATCCATTTTTAGGTAGTTTAAGTTGGGAAGCTACTGTTTCAGCAATACAAGGACTTGTTGCAAAAGAACAAGTGGTTGCATCAATGGCAATTATTGCTGGCTACTCAGAAGAAGTAAATGATGGAGTGTTTATCTTTAATAGTGCGGCATTTAGCTTTTTCACACCAGCATCTGCGTATGCTTTTATGGTATTTAATTTATTTAGTGCTCCATGTTTTGGAGCAATTGGTGCAATGAGAAGAGAACTAGGAACTACAAAAAGAATGTGGAAAGCTGTATTTTTTCAAACAGGTTTAGCTTGGGTTTTAGCAACTATTGTTTATCAGTTTCTACACATATTTGAGGTGATGGGATGACTTTTACTTTAACAGATTTTATAATAATAGCAGTTGTGGGCTTTTTAGCAGGTCGTGTGGTATATCACTTAATAAAAAATAAGGATAAGTCATATTGTGAAAGATGTGCTTATGCGAAAAAGTGTTCAATAAAATAAGATATATAAAAAGGCATATCTAGTTACTAGAAATGCCTTTTCATTATTATTTATTAGATTACTCGCTTTTTTTAGATACAACAACTTGTGGGAATGGTATTTCAATATCTGCTTCATCGAGCATATCTTTAATATATTTTCTTAATGCTCTTTCTACTCCATAATGTTGCTCATTTAGTGTTCTACACATAACCCTTATATCTACACTAGAGGCACTTAAACTTATTACACCTAAATTAATTGGATCTTCAACAACCTCAGGTCTATCTAGTTTAAATAACGGCAGCTTTTCAGTTAGTAAATCAAATGTTTTTTGGATATCTTCTTCATATGCAATACCGAAATCAACGATTGCGACTGAATTATTTCTTGAAAAGTTGGTAAGATTTGTGACATCACCATTAGCTAAAATCTTAACGTCACCCTTCCAGTTTCGTATTCTTGTTGTTTTTAAACCAATATCAACAACAACACCTTTAAAGCCTTGAACTTCAATGACATCATCGATATCATAATGCTGTTCAAATATAATGAAGAAACCTGCAATTAAGTCGTTAATAAATTTTTGTGCACCAAGACCAATAACTAAACCAGCAATTCCTAGACCAGCTAGTGCCGGACCAACGTTAACACCCCAAATGGATAAGAATATAATGGTTGCGATAACGACAAATGAATATCTTGTGACACTTGATAAAAGTTTACCAACTGTCTTTTTACGCTTTTGTGCTGGACCTTCTTTTTCACCGATTTTTTTGAAGGCTTTTTTACTGAATTTTAATATAAAAAATGTTAAAAATAAGATGATAAGACTAGAAACAATTCTGCCTATACTATCCGTTAACAAAACGGTAAAACTAGCTAGTGTTTCATTTGCATATGCTAACAAATCAAACCCCCAAATTTGGAATATTGCAAGCACTGCAGCAAGCAGAACAACAAAGGTTATGAAATAAATAACAAATAAGATCCAACCTTTAATCCTCTCATCTTTTTTTAATAATATATGTTCTATGAATAGAATTAAACCTACGAATATAACAAGCCCAACTGTGTATAAAATATTGGTTGTTGTTTGTGCTAAAAAAATTGTAAAATTCATGATTAAATTCTCCTTTCGCTTATAAATATTATAACATGATGGTATAATTTATAAAAGGTTTATGTTTTTTTAACTTTAATATACTTCGTTATATGCAAATGATTTAAAAAGTGTTAAAATAAATATGTTTTGAAAGGTGGTTCATAGATGAAAAAAGATCACAATTTAACACCATTTTATACAAAACTTAAAGAATACGCTTTAAGTGATGTTGTTAGCCATGACGTACCTGGTCATAAATTAGGACACATACCTAATGATTTAATGGATTTTGCAGGTAATAAGTTATATCAATTAGATGCGAACGCTCCAAGAGGCTTAGATAATCTAAATAGGCCATCTGGAGTTATATTAGAAGCTACTGAATTGATGGCTGATGCATTTGGTGCAGAAAAAGCATATTTTTTAACAGGTGGAACAACCATGGGTATTTTGTCTATGATTATGTCTACTTGTCGTGCGAAAGAAAAAATTATTTTACCTAGAAATGTACATAAATCAGCAATCAATGCCCTTATTTTAAGTGGTGCTGTACCTATATTTGTTAAACCATATATTGATCAAGAATTAGGCATCGCAAATCATATGGATTATGAAGAAGTAAAAAAGGCGATTGAAGATAATCCAGATGCGATGGGTGTTTTGGTCATCAACCCTACATATTTTGGAGTGACTAGCGATTTAGAAAAAATCGTTAATTTAGCGCATGAGTATGATATGAAAGTGATGGTTGATGAAGCACATGGTTCACATTTCCCCTTTTCTGAACGCTTGCCTATTGGTTCTATGGAAGCTGGTGCTGATTTAGCATCATGTTCACTTCATAAAACAGTGGGGTCATTAACACAAAGTTCAATTTTAATTGCTCAAGGTCCAATGGTTGATCATGTAAGATTAAGATCAACAATTAACATGATTCAGTCAACATCACCTTCGGGGTTGTTGCTGGCGAGTTTAGATGTTGCTAGAAAATCAATGGTTTTTCAAGGCCCAGAAAAATTAATTAAAGTTATAGAAATGGCTGATAAAACGAGAGAACAAATCAATGAGATTCCAGGACTAAAAGCATTAGGTAAAGCATATTTCTTATCTAGAAATGCATTTGACTATGATGAAACTAAAATAATTGTAAAAGTTTCTGATTTGGGATTAACTGGATTTGATGTGTATAAAGAGTTATTTGATGAGCATCACATACAACTAGAGTTGGCCGAGACGCACCTAATCTTAGCAGTACTATCGATTGGTACTACTCAAAAAGATTTAGATGCACTTGTAGTTGCACTTAAGAAATTAAGTGATACATACATGCCTATGGAACTTGAAGCTATTGTTCCTAAGATTAAATATAGTTATCCAGAAGCATATACAAGACCTAGAGAGGCATATCATGCACCTAAGAAATATATGCCAATTAATCAGGCAGTAGATGAGATTGCAGCTGAATCAATTATGATTTATCCGCCAGGGATTCCAATTGTTATCCCAGGAGAAGTTATTAGTCAAGATATCTTAGATGATTTAGACTTTTATCAAAGAAGTGGGTCTATTATTTTGAGTGATACAGAAAGTGGTTATATTAAAGTCATTGATAAAGAATATTGGATGAAATGGAGCGAAGATGACAATGAATAAATATGAAAAAGTAGATTTATCTTTCCAAAGTTGTAAATCTACATATGAGGATGCAGACGTAGTAATATTTAGTGTACCGATGGATGCGACAACATCATTTAGACCAGGTACAAGATTTGCAGGCAATGCAATTAGAGTAGATTCTTTTGGAGTTGAATGGTATTCACCTTATAGAGAAAGAGATTTAAATGAATTTAAAACTGCAGATATTGGTGATCTTGACCTACCTATTGGAGCTGTTGAAGATGCGCTTGATATCATATATCAAACAACAAAAGATATCTTAGAAGATGGTAAAATACCAATGATGGTTGGTGGGGAACACTTAGTATCATACCCTGTGATTAAAGCAACTTTCGAAAAGTATCCTAATCTTCACATCATTCACTTAGATGCACATACTGATTTAAGAGAAAGTTTCTTTGGTAGAGAGTTATCACATGCAACATTTATGCGTCATGTACATAAATTTGTTGGTGATGGTAAGATTTTCCAATTCGGGATAAGAAGTGGTGAAAAACCAGAATTTGATTGGGCTAAAAAAGAAAATGGACATGTACACCAAAGAAAGTTTGATTTTGAAGGATTAGATCAAATTTGTGAACAATTAAAAGATGTTCCAGTCTATATTACAATCGATTTAGATGTACTAGATCCGTCAGTATTTCCTGGCACAGGCACACCTGAACCAGGTGGTATGCAATATAAAGATTTATTATGGGCATTTGAT
>CAKMKH010000099.1 GCA_927441705.1 uncultured Acholeplasmataceae bacterium
AAAAGCAAGTTAAAATTGCAGAATATAATAAAGTAATAGAAGAATTGCAGAATCTGTTTTCTAATGAAAACTATAAATTTCATAAGGTTATGGAATTATTTGGCCCCTATTTACTGAGCAGTGACTTGGAGTTTGCCAGCGAGTTTAACATACTGTTTATTGATAATTCTATTGCATTTTTAGAATACTCTTTTGATAAAAATAGAATTACAAAACATCGCTTAACTTTCATGAGCCCAGATGAATCAATGTCTATTCAATACTTTAGAATTGACTACGATCCACAAAATTATAACGGTCCTAATCATCCTGAAGTGCATCTATCGTTATTAGATAATCGTCAAAGAATTTCAATTAACAGGCCAATATTGCCAAAGCAATTTGTCTACATTATCAATAAATTTATATTTAATAATCAAACAGATAAGACTGATAGACTATTAAGTGATTATCTAGATGAAATCGAAAGCAATGCAATTGACCAAAAACTTTTTCTAAAAATATAGGTAAGTTAAACTAAGTCGTTATATAGCTTACTTGCCTAGATTCAGTAATAAGAACTCAGTGTTATATTAATCTTGAGTTCTTTTTTATTTATTAAATTAATTCATTTCCTTTGTGTTTAGTATTCATTAGACTTTTGAACATACAGAACACTGTTTTTACTCTTACAGTAATATCTCTATTAAGACATAAAGTGTCTATTTAATTGGGTTGATAAAGTATTGAATTGGACATTTCACTAAAAAGCGTTAAAAAAGACAAGAAATTATCTTATCTCATAGAAAAATATCAATTTTATATGTATAGGTTGACATACGCTTCATAAGGACATACATAAGACAGACAGTCACACCTTAAGGCTCAGGGTGTAAATCATATATCTTTAAAAATTTAACAAATATACAATTCATAATCTTATCTAACAAGCCAAAATGCACTTACTATCAATTATGAAAATAACATCATCATCCCAACTGCAATCACATTACTAATACTATGAATTATCATAGGATAAACAACACTTCCAGTCTTTTCATAACAATCCCCATAGATTAAACCTAAAATAAATGCATAAATTAGCTGAAAGATATTATATGATAATCCAAAAGGTGAGAAATAAATGCCTATATGTGCAAGTCCAAAAATGATTGCTATAAAGAGGTTACTTATACTGAGTCTTCCTTTTAGAATTCTCTTTTTGAAAAATATAGCTAGAATCGTAATCCCAAATGAACGATATAGGATTTCTTCTGATGGTCCAGATAAAAGTAATTGAAATCCAAGATATCCAAAAACGTTTCTAGCGTTTAAATCATTCACATATGGGACAATACTTCCATTAAGATAATTCATTAAAAATCCAATAAGCGTATAAACAAGAAATGCTACTGTAAATATCCAAACAAATTTAAATCCTTTTGCTTTATTTTTTAAATTAAATCCAAAGTCTAATTCTGGTTTTATATATTTGATCAAAATGATTAAAATTAAAAACATTACCATTTGTGCAATGTGATGGATACTAATCCATAAAAATGCACCATCAGGATCCCACGCACTAACAAATAAAGTATCTGCAATTTTTCCTGCTAATATCGGTAATCCAAGTAATAATACTGCTACACTTAAAAGTGTAGTATACTTTTTAATTTGTGTTGTCATATATCACCCTATAATTGACTTATATATGAGATCAAGTGCATCATTTACCCATTTGTCTAAATCTATATGATGCATATGAGTCATATAAGTTTTTTTTAGTTTTTCAGTTTGCAAAATCCCAAGAATATAAGACCATACAGCAAATGCTACATTTGTTTCATCTAGTTCTTTTGAAAAAGAACCATCTTCTTTTCCTAAACGAATCGTGTCGATTAATAACTGCATTGATATTTCACCAAGCTCATAAGTTTTTTGAATAGATTCTTTCGATACTTCAAAATCAGTGATTTGGTTTTCATAGTTCATGACCATCCAAAAATGGAGTGGATCTTCATGACTATATCGATAAAGTGCCTTCGCGATGATTTTTAATCTTTCAAGTCCGGTCTGTTTTTCATCAATAGCTTCATTGAGTCTTTTGATCAAGATTTCGTGTCCACGAATCATAATCTCAAATTGAAGTGCTTCTTTAGAGCCTATATATTGATAAACAGTTCTTTTTGTAAAATCAGCTTTACTCGCAATATCATTCATTGTTACTTTTTGATAATCATAATTATTTTCAATAATAAGTTCTTCAGCAGCATCAATAATAGCTTTTTTATTCATATCTTGGACTTTTTGTTTTCGTTCTTCTTTTGTCATATATGCTCCTTTACTCAACAATTTGTTCTTGTTTTATTTTTATATTGATTACATTTCTTCTTCTAAATTATTTTTTAGAAAATATTCTTCTCTTAACATTGCATATTGATATGAATCAAACCATAAAGGCTTTTGATCTATATCAACTTTAAAGTACATATTTTTTAATCTGCTTGCTTCTTTTCTAAATCCTAGACGCTCTAATAATTGAAATGAAGCATTATTTTTTTGATTACAGTAGGCAACTACTCTATGAACTTTTTGATTTACAAAAAGCTCATGAAGCATTGCAGTTGAAGCTTCTGTAGCATATCCTTTTTTATGATATTTTGGATTAAAAACATATCCTAAGCTTTTAGTGTTAATATAATCAGGACCTTCTTGACCAACATATAAATTTCCGATTAGTTTTCCACTTTCTTTTAAACATACTGCAATAAATTCTTTACTAGTTGCTCTTTTTTCTGCTATTTCTATAGATTCACTATAGGTAAATGGTTCTTAGGGTTCATACTTACAAACTTCTGGACTAGATAAATATTCATATAAATCTTTTGCATCCTCTTTTTTAAAATTTCTTAAAATTAATCTTTTTGTTTCAATCATATTTTTTTCCTTCTCGTTTTGTTATATACCGATAGTATACTTTATATACCTTTATTATATAACAAGTTTTGTGCTTGTCAAGATAAAAATTAAAAACAGAATTATTAGACTTATTATTTATTGTGTTTTATTAGTTGTATGAGTGATTGCATTAAATATATTACTAATATGATTTCTAAAAAAGAAATGAGTACGATCAATCTCTCAAAATCAAGTGGTATCAACACATGAATGAAAATATAGTTCCGGAAATAGAAATGTTGAATACCAAATCCTAAACCAACAATAAATAGTATAGTGATAGACAAAATAATCTTATTTCTTATATATCTTTTCTTATAAACTTCATATCCAATAAAACCTACTAGATAAATAGATAATGAAAGTAACACTTTAAAAATGGTCATTAATAGATGAATATTTTTAATACCTGGTGTTTTATATTGATAGTTGTCATGAAACATCGTTGATAAACTAGAAATTAAAGGATATGTTCTTTGACTATTAGACATTACAACATAACCAGTTTGATCTTCTAAATTCATATGAAAAAAAGCCATAAACCCTAAGCCTTGCCCACCATGGGCAAATGTTAGGTCCTCATCTTGGTTCTCAATAAATACACCATAACCATATCCATCAAAAGCAAGTCCATAACTGCCTAAACTAACATTTTCATCATAATTAAGCATAAGATCTAAATAATCTTCACTAATAAGTTCTTCTTGTGCTAACGCTACTAAAAACTTTGTAAAGTCACTAGCTGTTGTGAGTAGTCCACCACTACCTAACTCAGGATATTGATAATGTAAAACTTTTCGATCAAATTGGTCATAACCATAAGCAAATCGGTCTATATTAATATCTTCATATGCAAAAGATGTATCATCCATCTTCAAAGGTTCAAAGATGATTTCTTTTGCATATGCTTCATAACCCTCAAATTCAACTTCATTAATAATGTATGCTAATAAGTTATATCCAACATTTGAATAAAAAAACGAAGATGAATCTCTTGGTTTACTCAAATCATAAATCAGCGCATCTTCTAAGCTCATTATGTCTTCTTCATTAATATCATACATCCGATTAAAATCACCTAAAGGCATATGTCCTTGATGTTTTAATATTTCATCAATAGTTACATCTTTGTAAATAGAAGGTATTTTATTTAAAAATGAAAAATCTAGTATTTCTTCTAGTGTATCATCTAGATTAACAACACCCTCTTGAACAAGTTTTAAAATTAGTACACTAGTGATTGTCTTAGATAATGATTGAGCTCTAAATATCGTGTTATTTGTTATAATAGTCTGGTTTTCAATGTCTTTAAATCCAAAAGACATGTGCTTAGTTTCATCTTTATTAAAAGTTGCTATTTGAACTCCAGATATATTATAGGTATTCATCATTTCTTTGACTTTTTGTTCTACTTGCCGGATATACGAATTCTCATTTTCGATCTTTGGAATTTTTTCATTAAATATAAGAATGACCACTCCGGTGATTACAATTATAAATAATAAATTTTTCAATATATTTTTAAATAACTTCATAGAAACCTCACTGTTTTGTATTCTTAGATAAATATTTTTTATAGATGTATTGGATTTAATATAAATATTATATCAAACATGCTCAAATAATATAAAAATTTTTAATACTTAAAAACTGATATCTTAAATTAAACCTATGAAGACATCTTTTCTCTATTTTTTACTCGAAATAACACCTATCCTATGTTAAAATTGTTATGGAAGCACTTTCATTACAATTTTTTTATATATTTTGCTTAAGGAGATCACACATATGTCAGTAAAAATCGTTGAAACATCACTACGTGACGGCCATCAATCACTGATGGCGACACGGATGACAACTAAAGATATATTATCAATCGTTCCAGAACTTGATCAAGCAGGATTTCATGCGCTTGAAGTATGGGGAGGAGCAACCTTTGATGCATGTTTACGTTTCTTAGATGAAGACCCATGGGAAAGACTAAGAGAAATCAAAAAGCTTGCACCTAACACAAAACTACAAATGCTTTTTAGAGGACAAAATATCTTAGGCTATCGTCATTATCCTGATGATATCGTTGAGAAATTTGTTCAAAAATCAATTGAGAATGGTATTGACATCATTAGAATCTTTGATGCGTTAAATGATGTAAGAAACTTAAAATCTGCAGTTGATGCTACAAAGAAATATGGTGGACATTGTCAAATCGCATTATCTTATACAACTTCTCCTGTTCATACAGTAGATTATTACGTTAAACTAGCTAAAGAAGTTGAGTCAATGGGAGCTGATTCTCTTTGCATCAAAGATATGGCAGGTATACTTCTTCCTAATGATGCCTATAACTTAATTTCACAATTAAAACAAAACACTAAACTTCCAATTAATCTTCATGGACATGCAACTGCTGGTATCATGGAAGCAACCTACCTTAAAGCTATAGAAGCTGGTGTCGATATCATCGACACAGCATTATCTCCTTTATCTGGTGGTACTTCTCAAGTTGCTACTGAATCTTTTCACTATATTTTAAAAGATACACCATTTGATCCTAAACTAGACATCAATAAATTAAATGCTGCAGCAACTAAGCTTACCTTCATTAAAGATGATTATTTAAAAAATGGTACATTAAACCCTAAAGCATTAACTTCTAATCCAAGTATTCTTCAATACCAAGTGCCTGGGGGCATGTTATCAAACTTAATGAGTCAATTAAAAGAACAAAATCAAATGGATGATTATGAAAAAGTTTTAAAAGAAGTTCCTATTGTTAGGAAAGACTTAGGATATCCTCCACTTGTAACACCTATTTCTCAAATGGTTGGTACACAAGCAGTCATGAATGTCATGACAAAGAGTCCCTATAAAATCGTTTCTAAAGAGATTAAAGAATATCTTCATGGTTTATATGGAAAAGCACCTGCAAAAGTCAATTCGCTTGTTTTAGCAAAGATTATAGGTAATGATACAGTAATTACCCATAGGCCAGCAGATGACCTAAAACCTGAATTTGAAGCATTAAAGAAAAAGTATGAAGGCTTTGCAAAATCAGATGAGGATTTATTATCGATAGCATTATTTGGTAAGGTTGCAATTTCATTTCTAGAAAAGAAATATAATGAAAAACCTAAACCAAAAAATGAAGTTTATGCATTTAGTGTCACCATCGGAGGTGACAAATCATGATTATTTATGTTACTACTTTTTCTGAAGGTTTACTAATATCACTGTTTAGCATCTTAATCGTATTTTTTATATTAGGATTTGTTGCATTTTCTATATACTTACTACAATTCTTTATAAAAGAACCTAAACAATTAGTCCCACAGAAAAAAGAGAAAAAAGTTATACCCTTTGATCTATCAGATATCAAAGATGAAGATATGATGGTTGCAGCTCTAGTCGCATCCATAGATTATTATGAAGAAATTAAAAAAGATGTTCGTGTGATTTCTATCAAAGAAATCACCAATTCTTGAAAGGAATAGACAATGAAACTATACAAAATAAATGTCAATGGAAAATCTTATGAAGTTGAGGTTGAAAGCATTGACAACATAGAATCAAAACCAGAACCTAAAAAGAAGGAACCTGTTAACGAATCAACAACCAATGTGCTTGCACCAATGCAAGGCAAAATCACAACGCTTCATGTAAAGGTTGGTAGTGAAGTTAAAAAAGGTCAAGTTCTCATGATATTAGAAGCGATGAAATTAGAAAATGATATCCTTTGTCCTGTCGATGGATATGTTAGACAACTTTTGATCAAAGAAAATGAAAACGTCGATATTAATCAACTGATGTTGGTTATTGGTTAATTATTATGTTTCAATCTCTCATCGACTTTTTTGAAAGTACAGGACTCTATTTCTTTTTCGAACCCGATGGCTGGAAATTCTTAGTCATGATTATCATTTCAATGATTCTTCTTTATCTAGCAGTATTTAAAAAATTTGAACCTTATCTATTAATGCCTATCGGCTTTGCGATGTTACTTGTTAACATCCCAAACACGAACATGTTTGTAGAAACCACTTCTATAGTCAATGGCGAAACTGTGACTTCTTATAGTGGTCTTTTAGGATTTCTTTATTATGGAGTTAAATTAGGCATCTATCCACCACTAATTTTCTTAGGCATAGGCGCAACCACTGACTTTGGTCCATTAATTGCTAATCCCAAAAGCATGTTATTAGGTGCTGCAGCTCAAATAGGAATCTTCATTACATTCTTAGGTGCGATTCTATTAGGCTTTAGCGGTCCAGAATCAGCATCTATAGGGATTATTGGTGGTGCAGATGGACCAACATCCATTTTATTATCAAGTAAGCTAGCACCGCATTTAATAGGTGCTATATCACTTGCTGCTTATTCTTACATGGCATTAGTACCTATGATCCAACCTCCAATTATTAAATTATTAACTACAAAAAAAGAACGTGCCATCAAAATGGAGCAGTTAAGAGAAGTTAAACAAACTGAAAAGATATTCTTTTCAGTTATAGTAAGTGTTATTTGTATGACTTTAATTCCTTCATCAGCACCGATCATAGGGATGCTTATGTTGGGTAATTTAATAAAAGAGTCTAAAGTAGTTCCTAATTTAACAAAAACTGCTGGAGAATCATTACTTTATATTATTACGATTCTTCTAGGACTTTCTATAGGTGCTACAACTATGGGAAACTCATTTTTAAAACTTGAAACATTATTAATTATTGCATTAGGTTTATTTGCATTTGCGATTGCAACTGCTTCTGGTGTCATTGGTGGTAAGATCATGTGTAAATTAACGCATGGCAAAGTCAATCCAATCATTGGTGCTGCTGGTGTATCTGCTGTACCAATGGCAGCTCGTGTTGCTCATATTGAAGGACAAAAAGCAGATTCAGAAAATTATCTTTTAATGCACGCAATGGGCCCAAATGTTGCAGGTGTTATCGGAAGTGCGATTGCTGCTGGTTTGTTCTTAATGTTCTTCTAGCAAAATGAAGACTATCTATTTAAAATCTATCGATTCAACCAATACATACTTAAAATCAAATTATCTATCTTTAGATCATATGACTTGGTTATCTGCAGATCACCAAACAAAAGGTAAGGGTAGATCAAACAAACATTGGTTTGGAGATAGTGATTCCTTAATGTGTTCGGTTTTGCTTAAAACAAACCTTGATTATGAAAAAATTCAAATGCTCCCTTTGCTTGCAGCTAAATCACTACATCAAGTTTTATCTAAATATCATTCGAATATTAAAATTAAATGGCCAAACGATCTTCTAATTGATGATTTAAAACTATCAGGTATTTTAGTTGAATCAATCATTGAAGAAAATCAAGTACGTGCAGTGATTATTGGTTTTGGCGTTAATATCAATAATCCATCATTTAATGAAGAAATTAAAGATATTGCTACTTCTTTATCACTTGCTACAAAATCAAACTATGATAAAGAACCTATCTATCAACATCTTATTAATCAGTTTGAAAGTGATTATGATATATTTTTATCAAATACGAAATCTATTATAGAATATTCTAATCAACATTCAGCATTAAATGATAAACAAATCACTTTTTCTCATCAAGGTGAGATAGTTCATGCAAAAGTGGTACATGTTAAAGATGATGGACATCTTTTAGTTGAAACTAAAACTCAGCAAATGTCTTTATATAGCAGTGAAATATCTTTAATAAAATAAAAATAGATTAAGCCATTTTTATTTTGTATTCTTATCAATAAAAAGCTCTATATTGTATACAAATTATCGAATACATGAAAATTATGCTAAAAAATAGTAGAATGAGAGTATACATAGAATATTTGGGGCATGTATCAAAAGAGGTGAAATTGATGAATTTTAAAGAATCTTTACAAAAAGCATTTGAAAATGTAAAAGACGAAACAAAAAAACAATTTGAAAAAACGAAAGCTGCAATTGATAAATATAAACCAAATCAGTTAGAAAAGAAAATATATGCTGTTAAAAAAGATATTGAGAAATATGATATGCTTATTACTGATTTAGATTTTAAAGAAAAAGAATATCAATACAAAAAAAGCATTGCTGAACAAGAATTGAAGTTAGCTGAAGAAAGATTAGAAAAACTCAACAAAAAAGATAAATAAAATAAGATGTTTGTCCCAAACTCTATTTTTATCGAATGTTTATGAATCCAAAGATCTAAATCACTTATTTCTAAGTGATTTAGGTCTTTTTGATATGAAATATACTATTAACTATCTATAATTTTTTAAATAAATCAAATAAGCTTGTATCTTCATTTACTTTCTAAAAATAGATGCTATAATATTCTCACGATATATTATTTAAGGAAGTGTTATTTTTGAAAAAAGAACAAAGAATCATATGGATTGTTATTGGCATATCTGGTGCAATTGTGTTTATAATCTCTCTATTGATGCTACTTATAGGAGATCAACTTGATCTACTATTTAATGTAATTGGCATACGCATCGCAGCTATATTCATAGCATTTGCTACTTTTCTATCAAGCATACTTTTTAGTTTGCTTATCTTAATGCATAACAAGACAGCTGTAAAAATAAACGATGATACAAATCATCGTGCTGAGATGTTTAGAGAGCTACAGTTTGCATCTACAAATTATTCAATCATCGATTTTATTGATCGCATGTTAATCTATGAAGAATCTGAAAGATACATTGAAAAGTGTCTGTCTCAAAAAAACATGATGTTTCATATGATTGAAAATCAATTAGACAAAAGTGATATCTTTACACATCCAGAAAACTATCAGTTTTTAACCATTAGAATTCCTTTTAAAGTCATTGAAGGAAAGATTGTTTCATCGATAACTTTTGATAAGTTAAGATTTGAAAGAAATGGTGTTGATTATGAGTTTTATCCAGCAGATCATGGCATTGAAAGTCGAGCATTTTTGTTATACAATGAACGTACAAAAAGAAATAACACCATCATTAATTTAATCATGTCCAAAGATAGTACTTTTTATCGCTTTGATGAAGTAAATCAGTTTACAAAAATAAAAATATATATCAATATAACAAGTTTATTAGGCGTTAAAGTTAAAGGCAATAGTGAACTCTATTTTACCAACCCTGAACAAATTGAAGGTGACAACAGTAATACATATGCAATCCATTCTTCGAATTTTTTAATTACAGAAAGACCAAAAATTATTAAAGGATAAACTTATCCATGAATAATAAAGGGAACACCTCAAGTGTTCCTTATTTTTTTAGTTATGTAAAATAGATGGTGGCTAAATAGTAGAAATATATTTCTGCATCTTATCCTTTTTGATCAATAATCGCTTGACTAATTGCCTTTGTAACTTCTTCATTAAACACATCAGGAATGATATATGCTTCGTTTAATTCAGCATCTGATACAATACCAGCTAAAGCTTTACATGCTGCAATTTTCATTTCCATATCGATTTGTCTAACTCTAGCTTTCAAAGCGCCTTTAAATAAACCTGGAAAAACAAGTGCATTATTGATTTGATTTGGAATATTAGAAATACCCGCACCATATACTCTAGCGCCTGCTTCAATCGCATCTTCTCTATTGATCTCAGGTGTTGGATTTGCCATGGCAAAGATGATTGCATCTTTAGCCATACCAGCTACCATATCCTTAGAAACCACATTACCAGCACTAACACCTATAAACGCATCAGCATCTTTTAGTGCAGCCTTTAAATCACCTTTTAAATTTCTATAGTTCGTCATGTGAGCTAATTCTATTTGTGATGGGTTTAAGTTTTTATCTTCTGGATCCAAGATACCAGCTTTATCACAAACAATTAAATCCTTAGCACCAAGTTCTTTTAAGAATGTTGTAATAGCCATCCCTGCACTACCTGCACCATTAATGACTATTCTTGCATTTTCTAGTGTTTTACCAACAAGTTTCAATGCGTTTAATAATGCTGCTCCAGATGCAATGGCTGTGCCATGTTGATCATCATGAAAGACAGGAATATCTAACATTTCTTTTAATCTTGCTTCTATCTCAAAACATCTAGGTGCACTAATATCTTCTAAATTGATACCACCAAAAGATGGTGCCAAATAACTAACCGTTTTAACAATTTCATCTACATCTTTTGTATTTAGAACTATAGGTATTGCATCAATACCAGCAAATCTTTTAAAAATTGCACATTTGCCTTCCATTACTGGTATTGCAGCTAGTGGACCTATATCTCCCAATCCTAGTACTGCTGTTCCATCACTAATAACTGCCACTGTATTATGTTTTGAAGTTAGCTCATATGCAGCTTCTGGATGATCTTTTATTTCTAAACAACTACTTGCAACACCTGGGGTATATAAAAGTGCTAAATCTTTTTTGTCACGTATTTCATAATTACATCTTATAGAAATTTTTCCTTTTATCTTTCTATGTAATGCTAATGATTCTTTCATAATATTGATGATAATCACTACCTTTCTGTGTATACATGGGGATACGTACTTAACTTACCCGCTTTTTTGTATGTGTAATTAAAATAACAAATTATTCCAAGATAAATTACAAAAGTAAAGACACTAAATCTTTCTGCAATTCCAAATAAATTTGGTGAGACAACATTTAATGAAATTGCTCCACCCATTAGTCCAAAAAATGAAAGGAGTGTAAGGTAAAAATAGTTTTTTGCCTTAATTTTTTTAAATGCAATCATCAACATAATTAATGAAATTACAGTTAATAAAACAACTAAAATAGTTACAACTATATGCATAAGATTTTGGAAGCTGTTATCTGATAATGGAAATAAAGCATAACCAATGGCTGATACCAAATACATGATTGAAATCAAGTACATACCAACCTTTAAAGATATTATTTTCTCATTTTTATATAAATATATTAAAATCACAGAAACCAAACTACTAAATAGTCCATAAAATGTACTATATAGTCTAGCTATCTCCTTCGATGGTAATTCTTCACTCGTCAGATCACTTACTGCTTGAGATAGGCTATCATATCCTGGATAATTCAAAGTACCTAGAATAACATGTAAAAAGTAAGATATAATGCCTAAAACACCAAGAACTAAAACAAACTTGCTTAATGATTCTTTTTGTAATTTCTTTTCCATTTAAGTAACCTACCATTGATTTTATTATTGCTTTAATGATAATTATACATTAAATATTTATAAGAAAGCTACAACAATCGTTTAATTTGTTCAAAGACTTCTTCATAATTATCATCTAAATCTATGATATGACTTTTAATATTCATATTTTTTAACAATGAGAGCTCAATATTTTTTCGATCATGAAAATATTTGATTGCTCCATCATAGCCGATATATCCCAAAGTTTTTCCATATTTTGAATTTTCAAAATATTCGATGACATTATCAATCCAATCTTTATATAGAGTTTTATCATTTGTTCTTCTTTGATTGACTATTGTGTCAATCGTTTTGTCTACATCAATTTGATTTATATAAAACAACTCAACATCACACTTTTGAAATACCTCTGAAAATTTATTAAAATATTGAGTTATCATTTGTTCATCTAGATTATGTTTTAAGATGAGTTCATTGATATGATTTTGCAAAAATATGCATTCAAAAATATAAGTTATATCATTATTTTCAGTTTGCTCTATAAATAGTTCCCATAACTCAAGATGCTTAGACAAAAAATAATTTAAATCCTCTGTTTTATATACTTCAAATTGCTTACAGTAGCTATAGAAATCCTTTGTATCATGACTAATTTTTACTTTTGTATAAGCAATATAATAAGTATCTCCTATTTTTTTTGATTGTTTTTGAATTTCATCTTTAATGGATGAGAAACGGTTTAGCAATTTATCCATCTCTTCTTCTTTAGGACATGTAATCCATGCAAGATCGACCGGATGCAAATCGCCCTCATTATAGATCATATTTGGTATATGCTTATCAGTTAAATATTTGCTTAACTTTCTAGAAAATGTTGTTTTACCGCTTCCAGGAAGACCTTCTATAAAATATATTTTTTTCATATTTACCTCTTATAAGCTTTGTTTTTCTTTAGTCTTTAATACATCATAAACAATGGCGCTAGCAGTTGGATATCTTCCAGCACCTTGCCCAATAAACGTTTGTTTTAAATGATACTTGCCATATAAAGTTATGATGTTTTCTTCATAGTTAATCTTTGCGTAAGGATGGTTATCATCGATAAAGATTGGTTCAATTTTTATGAAAACTTTATCTTTAATCTTTTCTGAGGTTGCGACATACTTAATCACTTGATTGTCTGATTTCGCTTTATCATAATCTTTTTGAGTTAGTCTTGATAAAGGTTCTCTTATGATTTGATTTGGATCAATTTTCATTTGATATGCAATCATTGATAAGATATGAATCTTTCTCATTAAATCAAAACCATCAAGATCATCTTTTGGATCATCCTCGATATATCCTAAGCTTTTTGCTTCAATTAGAGCTTCTTCTAATGTTTTATCTTCTATAAATATTTTAGATAATATAAAATTTGTTGATCCGTTCATAATGCCTTCTATTTTATAAATATGATTGATCTTACTTATCGTTTTTAATGGATCAATAATATTAATACCTGCGCCAACGCTTGCTTCAAATCTAAGATCTACATTTTGATTATGTGCAAGTTCAACAAGCTCATCATAATATAATGATATCAAAGCTTTATTAGCAGTAATAACGTGCTTATGATTTAATAATGCTCTTTTTACATAATTATATGCCGGATCTAATCCACCGATGGTTTCAATGACTACATCAATACTAGAATCATTTAAGATGTCTTCAAATGATTCTATGAGTAATGTCTTAATATCTTGATGTTTTTCTTGATGTTTAACTAAAATATATTTTATTTTTATATCTTTAAAATCTGTGGTTAAGATGTCAAAAACTCCCTTACCGACAGTTCCAAATCCTAGTAATGCAATGTTCATTAGCTCACACCCTTTAATTTTTTAAATGGTTAATTATAGTATACCAATTTAATAATCTCTCATAAAGGAAATCTTATAAAAAAAGTGAGAAATTAAAAATTCTCACTTTATCTTATGATACATATTCCATTTCCCTATCGGTTTAAATCCTAGTTTCATATAGATTTTACCAGCACTTGGATTATCATAGAAAAGGCATAGTTCTTTATCTTTTAAAATAAGATATTCATACATAAGCGCTTCTATGAGCATAGATGCATATCCTTGATGTCTATACTTTTCATCAGTTGCAACCCCAACTACCATCGCATTTTTAGTAGTTTCAGCTGTGGTTGCTACAGATGATATGAATTTTTTATCTTTTTCTATAAATAAAGTGATTCCCATTTTTTTAGAATTTAATTTTTGATTAACATAATCTTCTTTTTCTGTATTCTTGTAGTTAAATTCATCAATTGTCATTAACAAATCATAAAGTTTTTCAATATCTTTTTTTCTAGTCAGTTTTTTTATTAGTTCATTAGGTTCATACGCTTTAGTCATATGTGTTGCTTTACAAAAATATGTCGATTGTTTCTTATAATCTTTTAAATATGGTTCAATAAGTTCTACGAGTTCTGCCTTACCTGATAAAAATTTAAAGGGATCATTATCAAATATTTTTAAATATTCTACGTTGAAGTTTAAGTTATATGAAGTATATACAGCATTATCTCTGTATCTTAAAAATACACTGATGAGCTTAGATGCATCATCAAATTCACCATAAATTCTTTGGAAATCTGTTTCCATACCAAAAGCTTCTATATCACCAATGCTAAAAATATTAAAATTCACTTCTTGATAGAGGTATTCTAATACACTATCTTGATCACTTGGACCTAATTTTCTAATCATCATATCATCCTATAACTTTCATGTTTTCTTTATTATTATACTACTATCTATATATCCTTATGAATTTAATAATAATTTAATAGATTCATTATATCTCACATCATATATTTCAAATTTATACCATGTAAACAATCCATCATCATTTTGCCATGAAATTTCACATTTAGATGGCATAATGATGCCACTTATTTCTTTTGATTCAATGATTTTAGCAATCCATAAAGTCGTATGTTCATCATTTATATCTTTATACCTTTGAGCAGTAAACTCTATAACATTGCCTACCTCATCAAACTCAAATGTTGCTGAACCTGTTGTTCCCATATAAGTCATGATTGCTTTTGCATGATTATCGTCGATTTCTTCCCAAGTGATGTAGGGACTTAAAGCAGCTGATGGAAACCAAATGATCTCACCTAAATATCTTTGAAGCGTTGAGATATTTATTTTTTCATGCTCTGAAACATTCACAACAGGAATCATCCCTGCTAGTTTAATAACCATCGATCCATTTCCATCTTTAAAAACATCTCTACCTATAACTGGTAATCCATTCATATTGGTTTTTACTTGCCAAATAAATTCTGGTTTTGTAACTGAAAAATATTGCACAGCTTCTGTTTCATTCCATGTTTCTTGTTCTGGTGTTAGTCTCATCATACCTCTTTGTTTTAAGTGAACAGTTTCAACTGCTTTACTTCCAACTGTTTGACTATGTATCATCCAACGTTTTACTGGCTCTGGAAGTTCACTAATCATGTCAATAGTGATTGTTAAATCTCTAATAGCAATATTATCATATAAATCAATCACTTTATTTTCGGTCTTTCGATCAAAACTCCAGAAATAAAAAGCTGTAATAACAACACCTAAAATGATAACATTAAGAATTGTTGCAAATTTTGCTTGTTGCCAATTTGTCATGATTAGTATTTGTGATAAAACTACTGTTACAAGTCCAATAATCCACCATGCTTCTTTATTTAAGATATACCCAATGATGGTTAATACAAACATAATTGCTACAACAATATATAATATAATTTGTAGTCTTGTTACCCATGTTTTTATTGCTAAACTAAGAAACTCTTGTAATGATTTATATGTAAACATAAGATGGATAATCCATTGTATACTTAATATTCCAATAAATATAACTCTTAACATTATTTACTCTCCTTGAAATTATTTTTTTTACTTAAAACATATATTAATGAAATTACGATTAACAACACTGTTAAATAAATGATTGCGCCTATTTGATTGAAAACTAATGGCATAACACCAATAGACATGTTCGCAACCGTATGAATCAAAATACTTGATAACAAATTACCATTAGTTTTTTTGTATATCACTGTAATTAATAAAGATATGATCACTGTATAAAATATATATCCTAAAAAGGCAATGATAAATCCATATAACTCTACAAAACTGCTTTGTAGTGCACCTTCAATAAAAAATAAAGGTAAATGCCATAGACTCCATATAAAACCAATGATTAAACTTGATTCCATCACACTGTGTTTTCTTAGAAAGTTAGGAAGTAATAATCCTCTCCATCCATACTCTTCACCTAAAGGACCCATTGTGATTAATATCACTATGAACACAATTGGAAATTCAATGAATTTATAAGATATATTAGGAACTTCTTGATTTAGTATCACCATCATGAGATAAGAAATTAATAGGACCACTGGAATCGTTAAGAAAATGTAGAGATAATCAGTTAATTTCATTTTAAAATTTGCAGATGATTTTAATAAAGATCTAAATTTAGGTTTAGATGTAATATAAAAAGTCCCTAGTCCAACACATGACGGAACAAATGTTCCTATCGTTATTATTAATGATGTATTTGTATCTTTGATAAGCATAGCAAGTGACCAAATAATCCATGTCAATATAAAAACACTAATGATAAAAACAATATTTAATTTAGTTGTTTTATCCATAAAAATCCCCTTTTAAAAATAAAAAATCGTTATTTAATCGATATATTAGTTCTATTCTACTATGGATTATGCACAAATGTCCATGTTTCCTATATAATTTTTTTTGAATCATATAAATATTTTATGTCATATGATATGATAAAATATAATCATAAAAACAACTAACAACGCTATGGGGGTCATGATGCTAAACCTAAATGAAACATATCAAGGATATAATATTATTGAGTATTTAGGCGGTGGTAAAGCTGCTGATTCATATCTTGTAAAAAAAAATGAACATTACTATGTATTAAAAAAAATGCATTTAAAACCCTTTATCAATGGCCATATATTTAGGGTTAAAGATGAGCTGGAAAGCTACAATAAACTTATTAGCCTCGGCTTAAATATGCCAGAACTTATTGACTATGATGAGAACAATCAATATCTTATTAAGGCCTATATAGAAGGAAAAAACTTAGCTTATTTAATTAAAGATAATCAAATACCTGTGATGCTTTATCATGCTTTTTATATCATTATAGAAAAACTAGAATCTCTTGGTTACACTATAGATTATTTTCCAACAAACTTTATTGTTAATGAAAACAAACTCTTTTATGTGGATTATGAAATTAATCCGTATCAAGAAATGTGGGACTATAAAAATTGGGGTGTGCACTTCTGGTTTAACACTGAAGGATTTAAACTATATTTTCCAAATCAAAACATGGAAAAATTATCTGATCCAAATACACCTGAACTCCCCATAAAAGAAATGACTGCTCCAAAGGTTAACCAGCTTTATCATGATATAAATGCATATAATTTTTCAAATTTAGCAAAAAAGCTTAAACTTGATACAAATACTATAGTCATTAATCAAAAACAGCACGGTATG
This sequence comes from uncultured Acholeplasmataceae bacterium, assembly GCA_927441705.1. Taxonomy (GTDB): domain Bacteria; phylum Bacillota_I; class Bacilli_A; order Acholeplasmatales; family Acholeplasmataceae; genus Mariniplasma. The sequence continues at coordinate 17,646 of CAKMKH010000099.1, forward strand.
GCAGCAACCTCTTTTGAAATTAAAGATGATCATCAGTGCTATTTTGTTAAATATTATCCATTAACTTCTAAACTAGATGATATCAAAAGTGAAATACAGGCTGCATCCAACACCAATACAACTTTACCAAAGCTAGTTCATTATGATCTATCATGTAAGCATCATCAATTTTATGTTTTGGTTTTTGAATATATTGATGGATTTGTGTTAATGGACTTATACGATAATGCAAGTCCTTCTTTAAAAAAAGAGTTGACTACAAAATTTACAAAAACACTGATCGATATACATGCTCAAAAAACAACTGGTTCTTCTGTTGATTTTATAAGCGTAGAACTTAAAGAGATTAGAGATATCATATCAATTTCTGGCATTAAAGGTCTAGATCAAGTTATATCTTATCTTGAAAACCATAAAACAAAGATCCATTCATATCAATTATCAAGATTGCATGGAGATTATCATCCATGGAATATCATGATTGAAAAGAATCAATTATATGTGATTGATTGGAAATATAAAATAGGCGATTTTAGATATGATGTCTATTGGACATATACACTCCTTATTAGATCTGGATTTGAAAATCTTGCAAAACAATTTTTATATCAATATCAAGGTTTTATACCACATGTGTTAAATGATCAAAACTATTTTATGATCTTAGCTTCTACAAGATGGTTAGTCAATGTCATCTTGTCAATTAATCAAAGAGAAATAGAAGAAAACCAAATCGAAATGTTCTCTAGTTTTATAGAAGCTTATAGTGATTTAGTCAGTCAACTTCTAAAAATATCTATTACTATTAAATATTAGGAGGAAAAAAATGAAACCATTTCTTTATCAAGCATTAGTCGCTAATGCAGCTTCACTTGGTGTACACTGGATCTATAATCATAAAAAGTTAAAAGAAATTGCTCAAAAACAATCTTTATTATTCTTATCTCAAGACCAAACTTTTTATGATAATGCTAAGCCTTCATATTATGTGTATCCTAAAAATAAAATCGGTGATTTATCCGTACAAGGACAAATGTTAACATGGCTTTATAAAGGATTAAAAGATAATCCAAATTTTCAAAAACATGATTATGAGTTGCTACTAATTGATAAGTTTATGCCTGGAGGTAAATATCAAGGATATGTTGAATCTTATGCAAAAAAATTAATTATATCTAAGCTGTCTGATGAACTTAAACTAAATCTAGATAAACAAAAACTAGATGATACACATCTAGTTGGATTTCTACCTTATTTAGCTACCAAATCTCTTGGACTAAGTATAGATAAAGCTATTGAACTTACAACATTATTTTCAATAAATAATGATTATCAAACGTATATGCTAATGTTTGAACAATTGTTTATAGCCTTAGATAAGCATACTATTAAAGATGCAGTACTTAAAACTATAAAATATGCTCCAAAACATGAACTCTTAAAATTTGAACATATTTCATCAATAGATGATATTGATCAATTCATAGAATCATATGCTGGACGTGCTTGTTCTATTGATCAATCTGTTCCTCTTGTGATGTATATTTTATATCATGCGAAAAGTTACGAAAAAGCTCTTGAAATCAATGCGCAAGTTGGAGGTGCATCTAGTGATAGGGCACTATTGTTAGCTACTTTCTTGTCACAGGTTTATGACATGCCAAGCAATTGGAAAGAGAAAACCAAAAAACAATTAAATGCACTAGATTATCAATAAAAAAGCCCACTGGGCTTTTATTTTGATTTACCATTTCTTTTATAAGTAAAAATGATACTTGCTACTAAGTCTTTAACACCCTCATTAGATAGTTCTTCTAGCTGATTAGTAATCTTTTGGAATGCAAGGTCATCAGTCTTGACATCTCTTTGTTTTTCGATGAATATTTTATCATTTTTTGTTCGACATTCATTTTTATGATCGCGATCGACTAAAAGCTCTTCATATAGTTTCTCACCTGGTCTAAGACCTGTGAACTCTATTTTTATATCTTCATGAAGTTTTAATCCACTTAAACTTATCATTTTTTCAGCCAAATCAACAATTCTTACGGGATCGCCCATATCTAAGATAAAAACTTCACCACCATTAGCATATACACCACACTGCAATATTAATCCAACAGCTTCTGGAATAGTCATAAAATATCTTGTGATTTCTGGATGTGTTACAGTAATTGGACCGCCATCTTCGATTTGCTTTTTAAAAAGTGGAATTACACTACCATTGCTGCCTAATACATTACCAAATCTAACAGCACTAAATTTAGTGTCTTTTTGATGATTTTGTTGTTCTTGTATAATGAGCTCTGCATATCGTTTAGTAGCACCCATAATGCTAGTTGAGCGGACAGCTTTATCGCTACTTACTAACACAAATTTCTTAACTTTATACTTTTTCGCTAGACTTGAGCAATTATATGTACCAATCACATTTGTTCTAACAGCTTCAACAGCACTATCTTCCATTAAAGGAACATGTTTATATGCAGCAGCATGGAAAACTAAAGATGGTCTATATGTTTGAAAAACATCTTCTAATCTTCTCATATTATAGACACTACCGATTAGAACTGTTAAATCAATTTCTCTATTTTGCTTTTTAAAATTTCTTAAAATTTCTTGTTGAATATCATAAGCATTATTCTCATAAATATCAAATATGATTAGCTTCTTAGGTTCGAACTCAACTATTTGACGGCAAAGTTCACTACCTATAGAACCACCGCCACCAGTGACTAATACTGTTTCACCTTTAATAAATGTTTCAATTTCTTGGTCATCGAGTATAATTTCTTCTCTATTTAAGATATCTTCGACCTTAACGTCAATAATTTTAGGTCTAGTAGATTCACTTAAATCAGTAACTGAAAGCATGCGTTTAATTCTAATGTTCTTTTTTTGAATTAAATCATTAATTTCACGAATCTTCTTGGCAGGAAAATTATTGATTGCAATGACAATTTCCTCTATTTCAAGTTCATGAACATAATCATTAATATTTGTAATAGGTCCAAAAACTTTAATACCAGTTAAACGAGTTCCTATCTTGCTTGGATTATCATCTAAAAATCCTACAGGAATATTATTCAAATCTTTATTTCTATATATTTCTTTCAAAACTGCTTGGCCAGCTGAACCAGCTCCAATAATTAAAGTTCTTCTTCCTAATGCTCTACTCCAATCAAAATTGGTTTTCAAGTATGAAATAATCCGATTAGAAACTCTAGGAACAATGATTAGAAAAATTTCTGCAATAGTGATGAAAAAATAAGTTGACTTATACATGAATGTCATATCTGATAGCCATATAAAAACAACAATAGAAACATTTGTGAAAATTGTAACTAATGAAATTTTAACAACATCTTCAAATCCAATATGGTTTGCAAGCATATTATATAATCCGAATATCGCAAATATACCAATCTTGAACAAAATGATGAACGGTAACATGTACGTCATTTGGTCAGTGTTTATAGGAATATCTAGAACCATAAACATAAATACAGCAATTAAATACGTTATTAAAATAGCTAAAATATCAAAAATGATAAATACGCTTATTTGTCTTACATGTCTAGATTTTGCTTCATTCATAATGACTCCTTAAAAAGCCTTTATATTCTATCAAGGTCATTTTATCACATAGTTAAGAATTTTGAAAGAATTTGAAATTGTGTAATTACAATCTACTAGTTTTAAACAAAAACAGCTACTCGCTACTTTGTTCACATAACTTATTATTAAAGCGATAACCTACGCCCCAAACAGTTTCAATGAGTTGAATATGTTGTTCATATGCAAGTTTTTTTCTTAGTCTTGTAATATGAATGCCTAGTGCATTATCAGTTGCTGATTTGTCGTCACTCCAGACAAAATTAATGATACGATCTTTAGTGACAGTTTCATCTTTTGAGTCCAATAAAATATTTAAGATTTTGTATTCAACATTTGTTAATTTATGAACGTCATCTCCATTTTTTATTTGATGATTACTGAGGTCAATTACTATTGGCCCAGCGACTATTTTTTTTACATTTCTTTTTGTTAAATGTGTTATATATTTAATGACTGCTCTTATACGGGCAAAAAGTTCAATATTTGAAAACGGTATTTCTATATAACCTTCAGAACCTGCATTTAACAGTTTTGCTCGATCTTCACTGGTATGATTTCGTCCAAATATATATAACGGTACTTTCGAATAGCGTTTGATATTCGCAATAATGTGTTGATTGATTAAATCATTATATTCTAAATGCAAGCAAATAAAATCACAACCAATATGTTTTGATTTTTGTTGACTTACATCGTCGATATTTATAAATCTAACTTGATAGTTTTCTTCAGAAAACAATTGTGCTAGTTTTAAAAATGGATCTTTTATAGTTGTAATAATCGCTATCTTATACAATGCAATACCTCCCCAAGTATAATTATTAATACTATTATAAGACATTATTCCTTTCAAGTTCACTTCTTTTTTTATTTAGGAACACCCATTTCTTACTTTTTTCTTACTTTTGTATATGTAAACGGTTTCATAATTGTATTTTATCACTTTTTTTATTAAAAAATACATTTTCCTTAGTATTTTTCTATCACTTGTTTAAATAATATATATATAAATTTTCGTTTTTGTTTCATCAAAAGATTCTTTCTTCTATTACTGATTTTATTTATTTCAAAGATTATTACGCTTTATTGACTAGTTACGCAAATAATTCAATCATATTTTTAGAATTTTTTCTTATAATATCTAAGTGAATTGTTTCACAATCAATTCATTATCATTTGACAAAATCCAATATTTAAGATACTGTTAAACTATAAGATATCGAAAGGATGATTAATTTGGTATTATACTTAGGCGTTGATGGTGGAGCCACAAAAACTAAAGTATCTTTAATGAATGATAAAGAAAAAATTATATATCAAAATACAAGTGGAACTTCTGCTATAGACGTTGTAGACAGCCAAGCTACAAAAACAGCTTTTTTAGAAGCTTTATACCCCTATTTTGAAAATCATCCAAAAGATAAAATTGATGCAGCTTTTATAGGATTAGGTGGTGTTGTTTTTCCAAATGATTCTTATAAAGTTGAAACCTTATTAAGAGAACTCCCATTTATCAAAGACAAAGCAATGATTGTTGCTAGAAATGATATGGAAAATGCATTATATTCAGGTGCTTGTTTTGAAGAAGGTATAGCATTAATATGCGGTACAGGTATGGTAGCTTTTGGCAAAGATATCCATAGATCGCATAAAGCTGCTGGTTGGGGCTATAAAGAAGGTGAACTTGGTAGTGGTTATCACTTGGGCCGAGAGGCTATTAGACAAGCAATTAGAGCTTTTGATGGTAGGTATGAAAAGGATGATTTTGCTATTGAAATTGCAAAATCAATAGGTTTAACAAAAGCATCAGATATAATACCAATTATGGAAGAGTATTTTGGCGATCGAACAAAAACAGCTAGCCTAGCTCCTATTGTTACTATGTTTGCCAATAAAAACAATCCTCATGCTAAACGCATCATCGATTTAGCTACTACAGAATGTGCTTTAGCAGTTAAAGCTGTACATAATACAATTAACATTAAAAATAAAACCATTGTTATCGTAGGATCATTGGGAAATGCAAATGGCTATTATAGAGATCAACTACATTTAAAAATAAAAGAAATTGATCAATACTTCAATATTATCAAACCTATCATGGATCCAGCAGATGCTGCAGCCCTGATGGCTAAAAAATTATATACCTAAAAAATACAGCCATTTATTAAAGGCTGTTTTTTTTTAATCTATTTTTATATCTTCTAGCATTTTGATTAATGTTTCTTCTGGTTTGTTCATAGATGTCATTTGATCAGCATAAGTTGGAACAATCACATACAATTCATCTATTAGCTCAAGGTGAACATCCAAATCACTCATCGCAAAAATTCCTATCACTTTTTTATTATGCTTTTTAGCTATTTTTGCGATACCATATGGTGCTTTTCCGTAAAGTGTTTGTTGATCTAATTTTCCTTCACCAACAAAAACAATATCA
>CAKMKH010000100.1 GCA_927441705.1 uncultured Acholeplasmataceae bacterium
TCGCCGACTGTTCGGCTGCCAAACTTTTGGCCAGCGTTGATTTGCCGGATGCAATCTTGCCTGAGATCAGATGAAGCACGGGTTTGGGCATAGGGGACGTCTCCTTGTCGAACCTGATATGTGCGCTCAAAAAAAGTAAGCGTATGATCCTGTTTTTTTCTTCATATGATCACCATTTATATTGTATCACACATTAATTACAAACGTATCAGTAAATCGTTAGCTAAGTAAACCGAAAATAACAGGATCAGACGCTTTATACATGTGTAAGGTCAAAATAAGAAGGTAACACAGTTAACAACTTATCCACACCAAGAGACATATTTGCACCACTGAGGTATTAACATATGGTTTACATAATATATATTATGCGTACACATATGAAATAAAAAAAGATAGAATATATGTGTTTATCACTTCTCTAGTAAGCGTATGACTATGATTAAAACGACTATAGAACACTTCTTTTACGCGTAAATATACTCATGAAAACTAAATGACTACAATAGAATAAATAAAGAGTACATTTTAAGCCTCTGTAAGTTCTTCAGCTGTATATTTGTATGTCTAAACGGCTTAAATGGTGATATAACGTTTTGTGTCTATTTTAGGCATCTAATCTCTATAACTGAATCCGACCTTCTCTTCTTCTACTTTCTATTTATATATATGATTTTTTTTACTACATTAAAATGTACTAATGTCTATAATGTATATTTCTTACACATCGTATGAGGTGCTTTAATTACTACTAGTTTAATATTGTATGGTCTAGCATTCTAAAAACGTGCTATTACTTTTTAACTTGTACTGCTTCTTTTTATGGGAGGTGTATATACTGTATTGATTTTTAGATTTTTTCTTTTTCTGATTTTACATATTTAGTTTTCATCTAGTGACTACTCTCTATATATTTTAGACCTCCTTGAACCATATATAATACAAGCTTCATGTGTATCCCACTTATGGATGGCATAGGTCTTATCAATTTACGATCAGTGGATTATTATATCTAGATACTACACATCTGCATTTTATAAACCAGAAACTTGAACTTGCAGAAAAGTATTTTTTTGCATCCTCTCCTGTTCTATCAAAAAAGCTCAAGTCTATTTTTTCTTTTCATTATATTCTAAAAAACTCATAACTCGAAAATTCAAACATTGTGATTCATCATCTTAAAGATTCTCAAAAAATTACTTTTTCTGAGGATTTTACAGAAATATAAAAAATGCAATAAGTTTATAAATACTAAACATGCATTTTTATTTATGAATTTTTTTATCCTTCTTCTAATTTACTATTTTGTTGTTTTTAATTCATTTTTAACATCAACGAAATATGGTTTTTTAAATTTCATTAACATTTTTAATAAGTTAAATTTATCAGAACTAACCTATACTATTATTTATTATTCATACAATAGAATCTTTTTTACCTTCAAGAGTTTACTACTGCTTAAAAAGAAACTCATAGCCATCGTGATCAAATAGCTTAATATAATGTGTTAATATTTAGATCAATAAAATGTTCTTGTATTTAGGTTTTGACGGTTATATAAATCTATATACTAAAAAAGATTAAAAATATTAAGTATATGCATTAAGAGTTTTAATAGTATACAAAACTAAAATTCAAATTTTACTTCTCTAATTGTCTTCTTATATATAGATTAACAAACTTAGCTCTTATGTATTATATATTTTTACTTTAACAATCTATATCATTTTCTGCTGCTTTTTCTTTTCATTTTTTATAGTCAGCTTATAACCTTTAAGATATGTATCTTTTTATAAAAATATTCACCTTATTTAAATGATTTTTATCACCCGTTTTTACAAATCAAAAACACCATGAATTGCTTCTTCTTGATTTAATGTTTTTACTTATAAAATACATTGTAAAAACACTCTTTTTTGATAAACGATTTAACCTCTATTATTTCTTCTTTAATAACATTTTTATATGATCATTATTCATTACTGTTACATATGTTTTAAATCCATTTAATCTTATTCTAGATTGATATATCAATCTTTAAATAATGCTGATCTAATCAAAATGTACTTTCAATTTAGCACATGTTTCACGCATAAAAAAAGACAAGTTTTCACTTGTCTATTCATTAATAAAATCTACGATATCTTTTGTCAATTGATCAGGAACATCTACTAATGGTGAATGACCACAGTTTTCGTATACAACTAGTTTAGATCTTTTTTCCAATGCTTTCACATTGTCTTTAATCATATATTCAGGAACTGTAATATCTTTGGTTCCCCATGTATGTAAAATCTGAGCTTTTACTTTTGAAATATTGTTTGTTCCGGCATTATATAGATTGTGTTGATCTGACATATTTAGATTTGCTAATGCCCAATCAGCATCAGCTAAATTTCTTTGTTTTAAAGATTCATTAATCCACAATTTATTATCTTCTTCAGAAGGTTTATTTACTGTATAAATTGTTAGATCAAATATGTAACTTACAAAATCAAAATTGTTTTCTTTTTGAGCTTTTAATAAAGGTAGAACTTGTACTGGATCTTTTGCCATTTCATCAGCTGATTCATAAACTTGTCCAACAAGTGGTTTACCATCCTCACCCTTTTTAAATATTGGATATCCTTTATGAGTCGTTGAATTAATCAAGATTAAATGCTCAACAACTTCAGGATGATGTGCTGCAAGTTCTAATGCAACGCCGCCACCAAGTGACCATCCAACAACATCATATTTTTCAATTTCTTTAGCTTTCATAAACATATAAATATCATCTGCAAAATCTTTTAAACTTTGAACTCTACGATAGTAACTTGAATCACCATAACCTCTTAAATCTGGAGCAATTACTTTAATGTTTTTAGGCAGTCTTTCTAAGAGTGGAGTGTAGTGTAGAGATGATGAAAAGTTGCCATGAATAAGCAGTAAAACTTTATCACCTTGACCTTGTTCAACATAGCGATAGACTTCGCCATTTTTTAATACGATTTCTCTTTTTTCCATATCTATCCTCCTTAGATATTAAAGTGTGTTTCTTTAGCATTTATAAATCCTAAAACAAGTGTTACAAACAACAATGGTTTTTCATACATCGACGCATGACCTACACCTGGAAGGATGACTAAATCAGAATTTTTAATCATCTCATGCAAGACTTTTTGATTGTTCATTGGTGTTAAATAATCTTCATCAGCTGCGACAATTAATGTTGGTGCTGTTATTAGATTTAACTCATTTCTAACATCATAATGTTCAGCACTATTTGTCAGTCTTTCCATTGCATCCAAGAACTCTGGATTTGAAAATATTGGTAATAATATTTGTTCTCTTTTTTTCATCCAATCTAGTTTTTGTTCATAAAAACTTGGAGAATATATTGCTGGAATGGTTGCTTGATAATAGGTTTGTCCATTTCTTGTTTTACCAATAGAATTCCATTTATAACCTATCTCAGCAAGCCAAGGTGAGGTGTAAGGTGTAGTGTTGAATAAAACGAGTCTGTCGACTAAATTTGGATGTTTTATCGCAAATTGAATCGCCACTTCACCACCATATGAAATACCAACAATACTTACTTTTTTTAACTTTAAGGATTTTAATAAACTTTCAATAATTTGGACTTGGATATCTTGTGTATATATACTAGATTGTAATCGATCTGATTGACCTTGATCAATAAAATCTAACCTAATTAATGTATTATTTTGAGTAAATGTTTCTACAAATGGTTCCCAGCTTTTAGTAGACATCATAATACCATTTAGAATGAGAAAAGGTTTACCTTCTCCTTTGACATCATAATAGATGTTTCTACCCTTAAAGTTTAAGATTGCCATTTGGTTCACCATCAATGTATTCTAATAGAATAGCTTCTTTTCTAAGTTCATCTCTAAATTTTGGATGTGCAATGCTAATTAACAATTCCACACGTTCAGCAATTGATGTTCCACTAAGTGAAACACAACCATATTCAGTAACAACATAATCTACATCACTTCTTGATAAAGTGACTGCAGCACCTGGTTTTAAGAAAGGAACAATCTTAGAGATTTCTTCTCTTTCACCAGTTTCAGGATTTTTAACATTTGCTGTTGAGTATAATGTGATGAAACTCATACCACCTTTTGAGTTTTGAGCTCCAACTGCTGTATCTGATTGTCCACCTGTACCACTAAATTGACGATGTCCAATAGATTCAGATGCACATTGTCCTGTTAGATCAACCTCAATTGTTGTATTGATAGAGACTTGATAGTCATTTAATCCAATGATTGCTGGATCATTAACATAATGTCCATTTAATACTTGGATACTTGGATTATCATCAATAAAGTCATATAACTCTTGAGTACCTAATGCGAAACAACATACATGTTTATGTTTGTGAGTGTTTTTTCTAGACCCATTAGCAGCACCCGATTTAACTAGATGCATTAACCCTGATGTAAACATCTCTGTATGAATACCTAAATCTTTTTTACCTAGAAGTGCATGTGCAACTGCATTTGGAATACCGCCAATACCTAATTGAAGTGTTGAACCATCTTTTATCTTATCAGCTATAAAATTACCGATTTTAATATCTTTTTCATTTGGTTCAGCATCTGGTAGTGTTGGTGGCATATAGTTAGCATCAATTATATAATCTATTTTTGATTCATGAATTTCTACATCACCAAGTGTTCTAGGAAAGTTAGGATTGACTTCCAAAATGACGATATTTGCCAATTCAATAGCTTCTTGTTCATAAACATTTGATAGAGATAAAGATAAGAAACCATGCTTATCAGCAGGGGTTGCTGTACCTACAAAAATATTAGGTCTTATATGTTCAAAACGTTTACGACCTGCTAAATGCAAGTGGTTTGGTATAAAACTTATGTTTCCGTTCTTATGTGCTTTTCTTAAAGAAGCACCATAGAACCAACTGTCAGTTGAAAATGAAGATTTATAATCTTGATTTATAAAAAATTCGCCATTTTCAATTGGTAAACAATTTGTAACTTTTACCCCTTTGACTTTATCAGCTACTTCGTGAAGTTGTTGTATAAAAAGTTTTGGCTCTGCACCAGCCATGCCTAAGACAACACTATCGTTATCTTTGACTAAATTGATTGCTTCTAGAACTGTAATTTTTTTAGGTGTTTTCATAATATGCCTCTTTTCTTAATATAAATTAAGATGAGGGGAGAGTTCCCCCTCCCCATCATTTTAACATTTTTTATTAACTATTCTCTTATTTCTCCAATAGTTTCGATTTCTCTGACTTTATTAAATGTGCTTGCTGTTGGATCAAATAATAATAATGACATTGCATCAATACCATGACGTTTACCACTACCAAAATCTACTGTACCACCCATAGGAATGTTGATTGGAGCTGATTCCATTGCTTTGATAAATGATTCCCAAGTCAATGTATCATCACCAACACGTTCTAAACCTTCAATAAATACTTTTGCAGCAATATAACCAGCAATTGCAAATGAGTTTACTAGCATTTGATCTTTTTGTGCTTGATCTAAGAATGATGCATTATTAATTGCAGTTGCAAATTCAGCAACATCAGCTTGTCCAGCATCACTGAAAATGTCAACCCATGCATTTGTATAAATTGGGAATCCATAATCTGTAGCAGGATCAACAGCAGTTGCATCAGCATTTACATAAGATGTGAATACAGGAACATCCATATCTAATGTTTCCATAACACCGATAGCAGCTTTGAAAGGAGCTTGATTACTTGCAACGATAATTGCAGAGACACCTTGTGAACGGAAATTTTCAATAGCTGTAGTAAGTGCAGCAGCTTCAGCTGCAGCAAATGAACTATAGATAAAGTTATCATTTACGCCTAAAGTTCTTGCTTCGATTTCAATACCGTCTCTAATAGAAACGCCATCATCAGTTAATGTATATAAAACACCAACTTTTGCATTTGCAGGAAGAGCTTGATCACCATTAGCGCCATATACAGCTTCATTTATAGCACGAGCAGTCATAATACGACCATCAGTTAAATAAATTGGTTGAACAGGCATAACTGGATCTAATGGAGCTCTTTCACTATATAATACGTTTACACCAGTAGCAGCATATACCATTGGTATACCAGCTTCTCTAATAACGCCTAGTGTAGAACTTACTGTAGGAGTTCCAAAATGACCAACTAATGCAAAAACTCTGTCTTCATTAATTAATTGTCTTGTATTTGTTAAACCAACTGTACCGTCAAATCCATCGTCTCTATTCACATATAGAATTTCACGACCAGCGATACCACCAGCTTCGTTTACTTCTTCAAATGCTGCACGCATACCATAACTAAATGGTAGTCCAACAAATGATAAAGGTCCAGATAATACTGCAGTATTACCAACTGAAATTGTAGTATCAGTGATACCTTGAACAGTTACTGCACGAACTTCAGAGTAGAAACTAGCACTAACATCTTCAAAAGTTACTGTAACATCATAAATACCTGCAACACCAGCAACAAATCCTGAAAGTGTGTATTCACCTGCTGAAAGTGTTTCTCTTCTACCTGTATTATATATAACTTCAACTACTAATCCAGTTGCATCAAATTCTTCTTGACGATTGTAGATTTGTTGATCAGGAACAGATAGGATGTTTAAACTTAAAGCTTCCTCTTCAGCTTCTGGGTCAAAGATTGCAACACCAAAAGATGCAGTTTCTTCTTCATATGTTACAACAACAGTTTTAAGACCAGATGTTACAGAATCAAAACCAGAAAGTGTATATTCTGATGATTCTAACACAGCGTCTGTACCATCTGTATAAATAACAGTTACAACCATACCAGCAGTACTTAATTCTTCACCAATGACATATTCAACTTTCGTTGGTG
>CAKMKH010000101.1 GCA_927441705.1 uncultured Acholeplasmataceae bacterium
TCCTTATCTTGTTTTAAATCAACAAGCTATGATTGCTGATGGTCTCGCACACGTAAGTTTTGCAGGATTAGTGTTAAGTATACTTCTTACTAACGAACCTTTATATATCGCAATTCCATTTGTGATGATTGCATCACTTCTTATTAAATACTTAGCCACAACAGATAAAATGAATGGTGATGCTGCCATTGGACTAGTAGCCAGTGTATCATTTGCTATCGGTCTTATCTTAATTAAAAAGAGTTCAGGATTTAATATATCTGTTGAATCAATGCTTGTTGGTAATATTTTTACTGCAACTCGAGCAGATATGGTTTTGTCAATTGTTGTAAGTGTATTAATACTAGTATTTGTAGTTTCATTTTATAGACCTTTGTTCTTAATGACTTATGATCTAAATTATGCCAAATTTTCTAAAATTAGAACTAATATTTTAGGCTATGGTTTATCCATATTAACTGCATTTTTCATAGTCATTGGTGTTAGAACAATTGGTACTCTTCTAATCTCAGCATTAGTTGTCTTTCCATCAATCATATCAAGTCAGTGGACAAAAAGTTTTAAGATGACATTAATTTTCGGTGTCATATCCAGTTTTGTTATCGTCATTATGGGTATTTTTATAGCACATCCACTCGAAATACCTGTAGGCTCTACTATAGTTGTTTTATATACCATTTTACTTGTGATATTACTGATTACTAAAAAAATATTAAGGAGATGATTATATGCGAATGACAACTCAAAGAAAACAAATTTTAGATATATTAAAAAATGCTCATCACCCTTTAAGTGCTGAAATGATTATGAATAAATTACCAGAAGATACACTTAACTTATCGACAGTTTATCGCTCACTAGATTTATTTTTTATCGAAGAACTTATTTCGAAAAGTTATATGAATCATACAACTTATTATTACTTAAATCAAAAAGAGCATCATCATTATATGATTTGCATAAACTGTCAAAAAATGTATGAGATTGACTGTCATATTCACAATATCGCAGATGATATTGCTGATAAACATGGATTTAAAATCACACATCATGACATGACTGTTTATGGATATTGCAAGACATGTCAAAATGATTTGAATTTACAGTAACAAAAAAGAGAAAACTCATCGAGTTTTCTCTTTTTTTTATAATCATGATTATATTAGTTCCACTTTCTTGGATCATCCTTAATAGAATCTAAGATATCCATATCAGCTTTTTTAATCTCAAAATCAACCTTTGTATTTTCAATAATTCTTGACTCATGAGTTGATTTTGGTAATGGTAATGTGCCTTTTTCTAAACAATAACGAATAAGAATTTGTGCTGGTGTTTTATCATATTGTTTTGCCATTTCAATAACTTTTGGATTTTTAAGTGCAAACCCAATAGCAAGTGGTGAATAAGCTTCAACTAAAATGTTCTTAGCTTTACAATATGTATCCGTTACTTCTTGATTGTGACCTACAAAATATCCAATTTGATTGACATGAGGTACAAAATCCAGGTTATTTATGATGTTATCAATATCTTTTGGTGAGAAATTTGATACACCAATCGCTTTAATTTTACCATCATTATATGCTTCAATCATCGCTTTAAATGCTTCCACATTACCTTTATCACAATCTTTACCCATTTCATTCCATGGCCATGGCGCATGAATTAAATATAGATCAAGGTAATCAAAATCTAACTCTTTTAAAGTCTTTTTAAATGCTTCTTTAGCACCTTCATATGTCTTAATGTGTGATTGCAGTTTTGATGTTACAAAAATTTCTTCTCTAGGAATACCAGAATCTTTAATAGCTTTTCCGACACTCGCTTCATTTTGATAAGCTGCTGCTGTATCTATATGACGATATCCATTCTTTAAAGCCATCATTACTGAATCATATGCTACATCTCCACTTGGTACTTGCCATGTTCCAAAACCTATTTTTGGAATTTTCACACCATTTGATAATACATAAACATCATTTAATACTTTCATTATTTACTGCCTCCTAATTTTATAAATTCTTCTAATAAACTTCTAAATTCTTTAACCGAAAGAATACGGTGATTAGCTAGCGTTGATCCATAGCCAATTTTTATTGTATTAGCATTTTTTAATGCTTTAAACATATCTTCATCTGTTACATCATCACCTGCTGATAATACGAAGTCATATGATTTTTCGTTTGTGAATAAAAAGGTTGCGTTACCTTTGTTTACTCTTTGATCTTTGACCTCTAAGACCATATGGCCTTGCTGTATTTCAATTGGATGTGTACCCTTGATTGAAAATAATGCATCTTTAATTTCAGACATCTTTACTGCAACCATTTCAGGTTCACATTTTCTATAGTGCAAGGCAATAGAATGCGTTTTTTCTTCAATAAATGATCCTGGCATTCTATCAACATAAATTTCTAGTACATGTCTGATACGTTCCTTCCATTGATTATCAATTGAGAGTGTTTTTTTCCACTCACTATCTTTTTGTTTATACCATAGTCCATGATCTCCAACTAAACCAAGATCTAGTTTACCTAACCATCTATCTAATGTTTGATGATCTCGACCAGAGATAATCACTACATCAGTTTTTGGTAGTTGCGCTAACTTTTGTAAAGTGTTTTTTAGTTTTCTAGATGGATAAGCTTGCATTGGTGTGGACTGAAAATCTACCAAAGTTCCATCATAATCAAGGAAAAAAATTACTGATTCAGCATTCTTAAACTCATTTAAAATAGCTTTTTTATCAATAATATCTTCTATATTTAAAGTGACTTGATCTAATATTTCAACATTAGACAGTCTTTCCATAAATTCGTTAGCCCAAAATTTTACATTATATCTTTTTATACGCTCATGCATAATTTTATTACGTTCAATTTTTTCTGATTTATTCATCTCTAAAGCTGTTTTAATACCTTCTGCAATTTGCATTTCATCATTTGGATTGATTAAGATTGCTTCACTTAATTCACTAGCAGCACCTGCTGTTTCACTTATGATTAGCATGCCTTGATAATCTGTTCTTGATGCGATATATTCTTTAGCTATCAAATTCATACCATCTCTAAGTGGGGTTACTAAAAGAATAGAGGCTTCTTTATAATACTTAATCAAATCATCTTGATTAAACGATTGGAATAAATACCAAATTGGCATCCAATCAAAATTGCCAAACTCACCATTTGTCTCACTAACTATTTTTTCAATATTTCTTTTTAGTTCATCATATGTCGGTAATGATTGTCTTGATGGTGCTACAATTAAGTGTAGTTTTACTTTACCGCGATATTTAGGATATTTCATTAAAAACGCTCTATACGCTTTTATTCTTTCAATAATTCCTTTTGTATAGTCAAGACGATCAACAGATAATATAATTTTATAATCTTTAGGGATATTAACTTCGATATCTTTTTTCGAAGAAAAAAATTCATAGTCTATACCCATTGGAAAAGCATCAACATCAATAATTCTGTTATTGAATTGTATTTTATAAAAACTTTGATTGATATTTAATATTCTTCTGACACTACTTAAGAAGTGTCTTACATAATCATATGTATGAAAACCAATTAAATCCGCACCAAGTAATCCTGTAAGTATTTCTTTCTTCCAAACAAGCAATCTGAATATTTCACTTGATGGGAAAGGAATATGCAAGAAAAATCCAATTCTTGCTGAAGGAAAATCAGTTTTAATTAATTGAGGCAACAACATCAATTGATAGTCATGAACCCAAATCATAGTATCTTTTTCAATAAAAGGCTTTATACTTTTATAAAATTTTTGGTTAACCTTCTTATATGCTTCCCATGTTTTTACTTCATATTCTGCTTTATCCGCAAAATAATGAAATAATGGCCAAATAGTCTTATTTGAAAACCCTTCGTAATAAAGATCTATATCTTTCTCAGTTAGATAAACTGGATGACACTTATAAGTTGTATTTAATTTATTTTCAATCTTTTTTTGTTCATCTGCTCTTAAACGGTCACTTGCAACACCAGGCCAACCGACCCATAAACTATCAGATGACTCATGAAAACTTTTCAGTCCTGTAGCTAAGCCTCCGATACTTTCGTGATAACTAATATTATGTCTTTTGATAGAAACAGTAACCGGTAATCTATTTGATACAAAGATTGTTTTACTCAAATTAATCACTTCCTTTTGTTTCTCCATCTTATCGTTATTTTACCATATTGAAGACACTAGACCTAAAAAAAAGAACATTGCTGTTCTTTATTTTCGCTTTAAAAGTTGATATTGAATAAATATTCCAATCAGTGCAACAACCATTAAAATTGAACCAAAACCGATTTTGACTAATTCAGTTGGAAGTTGTTCTAGACCTGATAAAAGCATCTCACCAATATATGCAAATAAGTAGACATAAAGCAGTGTTTTTAATGTCTTTAATTCTTTAGGTGTAATGACTTGAATTTCATTTGAAGCTTTTCTATAAATAAGAAAACCTCCAATACCAAATAAGACGAGCAACCCTAAAACTAGAAAATTATATATTGGAAAACTTTGACCAATATAAAATTGTACAATGATATTAACTGCCATCACAAAAAATACGATAAACATTATCAATTGTATGATTAAACTTTTACGATATACATTCATTTTTAACATCTCCTATGCTATTTTTTAATTTTTTTTGTTATACTAATATTAAAGCGAGGTAACTTTATGAAAAAAGCTGTTTATCCAGGAACTTTCGATCCACTAACTATTGGCCATCTTGATCTAATCAAACGTGCTTCTAGAATTGTTGATCAACTCCATATCGTTGTAGCAGATAATTATAAGAAGATTCCAACATTTACTACAGATGAGCGCATTGAAATGATAAAACTTGTGACTAAAGATATAAATAATGTTGTTGTATCATCTACAGAAGATTTGGTGGTTAGATATGCTACTGACAATGATATTGATTTAATGATTCGTGGATTGAGAAATATCCAAGACTACGAAAATGAATATGCATTATATCAATTCAACAGAAATATCAATCGACACATTGAAACACTCATATTATTTCCATCTTCGAAAAATCACTTTGTTTCATCTTCTGCGATTAAAGAACTTGTTATTCATCATGCAGACATATCACCTTATGTACCAAAAGAAATAATTAAGATGGTTCAACAAAAATTAAAACCTAAACAAGATTAAGTTTCTTAAAAAAGTCGTACAATTGATCCTCATGAATATGAGGCGCAATATAATCGGCTTTTTCTTTTAGTTCACTAAATCTAGTATTATCCATTGCAATACCAATATCTGATAACTCAATCATTTCAATATCATTAGCTCCATCACCAACACTGATAAGGCGATAATCACTTTCATGTTCTAGACATTTTTGAATGCCTGATGCCTTACTCATATTTAAATATGTAAAATCTACGCCACCTTTATGCCATGGAATAACTCTAAATTTTGGTAGCTTTTTAGCAATACATAATATTAAAGATTCCAAATCTGCAAACATCCATAATTGATATACTTTGTGATCTACATAAAAAGTTTCATTAACTTTTGGAAAAATACCTCTTAAAGCTTGCATGCCATAGCCAACACGATCATCCCAATAATTCACAGCTTCATCATCTATGCCTACCATGCCTATATTGATATCATATCCTTTTGTTAAATCTAAGACTTCAATTATATCTTTAATTTGCATCGGATTATCATATATAATTTCTTGATTTTTTACAACAAAAGCACCATTAACTAGTACTTTATAAGTAAAATAAGGCAAAATATCTTTAATGATTTCAAGTTTCTTTAATCCTCTGCCAGTAGCCAAACCTAAAACAACATCTTCTTTTTCACTTAATAACTTTAATAATTTTAAAGTTTGATCAGGTATTTTAGCAGTTGAGCTATTATAGATTGTATTATCAACATCAAAAAAGATTATCGTTTTCATCTTACACCTCAAAATAATTATAGCATATATTGTATTTGACTATCATTTTTTACCTTTTTATTATAAAATAGAAATGTATAATTTCGATGCTGGAGGATTTTTATATGAAAAATCAATTATTACAAACCGGGGAAATCGGCATTTTTGCATTAGGTGGCCTCGGCGAAGTCGGAAAAAATATGTACATTTATGAAATCGAAGATCAAATCTTTATTGTAGATTCAGGTATATTATTTCCAGATGAACACTTATTAGGTATAGATTATGTTATCCCTGATTACACTTATTTAATAGAAAATCAAGACCGAATTGTGGGTCTTTTTATCACGCATGGACATGAAGACCATATTGGTAGTATTCCTTATTTATTAAGACAAGTACAAATCCCAAAAATATATGCATCTGGTATAGCTGTAGATTTGATTGAATATAAATTTATGGAACACAAAGACGTCAAACATCCTCATATTGAAGAATATAAGAGTCATTATAAATATAATTTCAAAAATGTTGAAATTAGTTTTATACGTATGAATCACTCTATTCCAGATATGTTTGGGATTGTTTTTAGAACACCTCAAGGTACATTATTCCACACTGGTGACTTTAAAGTTGACTTTACACCAGTTGGCCCACCTGCAGAATTTGATAAACTAGCGAAAATAGGTAGTGAAGGTGTTTTATGTATGATGAGTGATTCTACTAATTCGGAAAGAGATGAGCTCATTATTTCTGATAGTAAAGTAGGAAAATCAATTAATGAACTATTCACTAGAATGACTGGTAGAATTATTATTGCGACATTTGCGTCCAATATGTATCGTATCCAACAAATTATTGAAGCTGCTGTATTAAACAAACGAAAAGTTGCAGTTTTTGGTAGATCAATGGAACGTGCGATTGAAGCAGGTATGCAAACAGGTTATATCAAAGCTCCAAAAGATGTTTTAATAACTGGTGATCAAGTCAATAGATTAAAACCTGAACAAGTTTGTTTACTTGTTACCGGTTCTCAAGGTGAGCCACTAGCTGCACTAAGTAGAATTGCAAATGGTACACATAGACAAGTTCAAGCAATGGCTGGAGATACAGTTATATTTTCTTCTTCTCCAATTCCAGGAAACCAAGAAGGCGTTAATAGAACTGTTAATAAATTATTTAGATTAGATGTTAACGTTATTACTCATGGACCTTTAGCAGATACACATACATCTGGTCATGGGGCACAAAATGATTTAAAAATGATTTTAAGTTTAGTAAAACCTAAAATGTTCATTCCTGTTCATGGTGAACATAGAATGCTTAAACATCATAAACAATTAGCAATAGAATGCGGAGTTAATCCAAATAACATATTAATTATGGATAATGGTGATGTTGCTGCATTAACAAGCGAGACCATAAGATACGCTGGAAAAGTCGCATCAGGTGAAGTTTATATCGATGGAACTGGTATTGGTGATATCGGTTCAGCTGTAATAAAAGAAAGAAAACTATTAAGCGAAGAAGGTTTGTTTTCTGTAGTTCTTTCTATAGACACAGAAAAAAGAAAAATGGTTAATGATCCTACCATCATCTCTCGTGGTTTCATTTACATGAGAGGTAATGAAGAATTGACTGGACAACTTGCAAATGAAGCTAAAATGGTTTGTGAAAAAGAATTAAGAGCTAAAATGATTAATGAGCAGCACTTAAGACAAGCTGTTATCGATCACTTAAGTGAAAAAATATTCGAAATCACTCAAAGAAGACCATTAATTATTCCAATAGTTGTTGATTTAAAAAATGCTAAATAATTATAAAATCCGCTTTTGGCGGATTTTTTTTATGACATATAACTCATGAATGCATCAAACACATATTTTGTAACAACAGCATCATCTATAGCATCATGAAGCTGATGTTCATCGACATCATAATATGTTTTAAATGCTTTGAACAAGCCTAAATCGTCTCTTAAATTATAATAATCTTTATGAAGCTTTAATAAATCAATAAAATCTGTATCCTCTGTTAATGGTCTCTTATTATGTAATTTATAAGAATCATTTAGAGCTGAGATATCATTTTTACCCCAAACAACCAATTTAGGACGGAACTTTTTAATGAGTCTTTCAAAATCTTCATAAAATTTTTCATAATGGATAGCTTCTTCATAGAACTTTAATTCATCTAGTTTTAAAAATTTCAATGTTCTTTTAGATAAATTTGTTTCTGGTCCAGGTAAAATATAATATCCGTTTTGTTCAATAACTTGGCCTTGAGATTTTGAAACCACGTACCCTGTTTGGATGATTTCAGGTATAAATGTGCTCTTTGAATATCCTGGCATGGTCATCTCAAAATCAATAAATAGGAAGTATTTATGCTGTTTTAATACTTGTTGCATCTCAACTCGCAGTTGAAACAAATCATAATGAACAACATATGGTTTGAGTGAAACTATACGGTTAAAATGTGCCACTTGATAAAACAGTCTTTTATGTATTCTTTTTCTTTTTGGAGCGATTTCGAAATCAACTAATACACCTTTGCCAAGGTAATCAAAAAATGTTTTTGAAAGTCGATTCGATAAATAAAACCCTATTTTTCTACCTTCTATAACTAAATAAAATACCTTTAGTCCTGCATCTATGTCATATATAATTTTTGTCATTCAAGTACCTCTCTTAATGCTTTGATAATTTCATCTGTTAATCCTAGATTTCTTAATAATTCATCACTTGCTTCTTTCATATCTTCAATCGATTTAAACTCAGTCAATAATCTTAGCTTTCGCTTTGGACCTATGCCTTTGACTTCATCTAAAACAGACTTGTTTGAAGATTTATCTCTTGTATTTCTATGAAAGCTAATTGCAAATCTATGTACCTCTTCGGATATTTTTAGCAGCAGTTGATACAATTCACTATTTCTAAGTAGTGGTATCGTCTGATCCTCATAAACTAATGCTTCTAACTGGTGCTTTTTATTTTTCTTAAGTCCAGCTATCTTTATATCCAAGTTCAACTGTGATAATACCTCTTTAGCTGCATTTAACTGCCCTTTTCCGCCATCAACTAGAATTAAGTCAGGCATCTTTGTGTTCTCAATCAAAAGCCTTTGATATCTACGATATGTGACTTCTTTCATAGCTTGATAGTCATCATTAGTTGTTGTTTTTAAATGATACTTCCGATATTCTTTTTTATCAAAATCTTGATTTTTATAAACAACTAAAGCAGATATTGGAGCAGTACCAAATAATTGTGCGTTATCAAAAATTTCAATATGATTAACATCAGTACCAATCATTTGAGATAAATCATCAATTGCTTGTTGTTTTACTTCTTGCTTATGACGATAAAGCATATAATGATGTTCTAAATCATAGTCAGCATTTTTAGATGCTAAATCAACTAATTTTTTCTTATCTCCACGTTGTGGAATGAAGGCTTTTTGATTAAAAAGTGGCTCTAAATCTGATAGTTCAAAGCGACTGCTAAACAATAACTCATCAGGCATATGTTTTTCATAAAATTGCTGCAAATAGCTTAAGATGGATTCAAAATAATGTCCAACATAAGCATAAACTATTTGATCGTGATCAACAATTTTTCCTTGTCTCATTTTCAATATTTGAATCGCAATATCATCTTCATTGTATGCAAAACTTATTGCATCTCTATCTTTAAAATCATTTAAGTTAATAATTTGTTTTTCAGTTGTTGATTCAATATGATTAATCATATCACGATATTCAATCGCTTTTTCATAATGCATCATTTCTGATGATTTATCCATCTCATTTTTTAATTTTTTTAAGACTTCTTTTGTATCACCTTTTAAAAAGCGAATGATTTCATTAATATCATCTTTATAATCAACTTTAAATTCACAAGGACCTAAACATTGACCTATATGATAATAAAGACATACTTTTTTAGGCATCGTGTCACATTTTCTAAGTGGATACAAACGGTTCAATAACCTAGTTGTTTCTCTGGCTGCATAAGCATTTGGATATGGACCGAAGATTCTCCCTTTTGGATGTTTTTTTCTTACAACTAGTAATTTAGGATGCTCTTCTTCTGTTAATTCAATATAAGGATATGTTTTATCATCTATGAGTCGAATATTATATTTCGGCAAATATTGTTTAATCAAATTATTCTCTAAAATCAAAGATTCTTGCTCACTATTGGTTAAAACATAAGAAAAATCATTGATTTCTAAAACCAATCGTGTTGTTTTTTCGTTATGAGCACCGGTAAAATATGATTTTACCCTATTTTTTAAATTTTTTGCCTTACCAACATAAATGACATCGCCATTTTTATTTTTCATTAAATAGCATCCTGGTTCAGTTGGGCATAATTTAATTTTTTCCTTTAAATTCACAAAATCACCATTATTATTTTAACATATTTTAAAACAAGCTTTAAAAGAAAAAGCGATTCAATCGCTTTTAAGTTTCAAAATCTATATCGACTTTATCATTTAATATTTCTTCTAATGCCATGCCTATGCTTTTCACACATGTAGCATTTTCAATTTGTAGTTTCTCATCTTCAATGATTCTTGCAACTTTGCTAGCTGCATATACTAATTTGTATTTAGAATCAATTTTCTCTAATAATTTATCTATTGATGGATAACGCATTCCGTCTTTATTTTTCATTAAATCCTCACTCTCCTATCATCTTTAAGTAGTTATGAATTGTTCTTTCTGTTTTCGCATGTTCAGCACGAATGATTGCCATAATACGATCTGCAGCATTATTTACTTCATCGTTAACAACAATGTAATCATATTTATGCGCAAGCAAAAACTCTGACTCAGCTTTCTTCATACGTTCTTCAACTATTTGTATAGGTTCTGTACCTCTTTGTCGTAATCGGTCATATAATGCTTTTTTTCCTGGAGGTACTAAAAATACAAAAACAGCATCTTTCATTTGTTTTCGAACTTGAAGTGCACCTTCAACTTCAATTTCTAAAACAACTTCTTTTCCTTTATCAAGTTGTTCGTCGATTTTATCTTTTGGTGTGCCATAGTATTGACCTACAAACTCAGCCCACTCTAGAAAACGGTTTTCTTCAATCCGTTTTTTAAACTCTTCTTTTGAAACAAAATAATAGTCTACACCATCAACTTCACCGACTCTAGGTGGTCTAGTAGTCATGGAAACTGAATAAACTAAATCATGATTTGGCATTTGAAACAACGCTTTTCTAACTGTGCCCTTACCTACACCAGAAGGCCCTGATAGGACAACCAACAGTCCACGTTCATTGAGTTTCATAAGCGCCTCCTCGTTTCTATATTTACTCTTTATTATATATTATAAAATGGCTTAAGTAAAGAGAATCTATCTTATTTTAGGAAAAAAGCGTTTTTAATTCTTTTTTAATGTTAAAATAGATTAGAGGTGGCATATGATTATTGACGGCGCATTTATTTATCATTTAACAAAAGAACTTAATCAAAAACTAGAAAAATCTAGACTAGAAAAAATCTTTCAATCCCAGGATGATGTTTTTGTTCTACAGTTTTATCATCAAGGAAAAAAACAAAAACTGGTTATTGATCTTAGCACTAGTAAGTTTAGTGCATTTATAACTAAAAAAGATGGTCCTTCTTCAATGAATACGCAATTTTTAGTAAGTTTAAAAAAACAACTCGAAGGGGGCATACTAGATAGCATAACACAATACTTGACTGATCGTGTCATGATTTTTCACTTTACAGTTTATGATTTTATCGATGGTCCTATAACTAAAACACTTATTTTTGAAGCAATGGGCAAACATTCAAATTTATTATTAGTTCAAGATCAATTAATCGTAGATACATATAAAAAAATGTTTTTTGAAACGGGGAGACAGTTGATACCAGGTGCAACTTTTGAGTTTTTTCCATCTGATAAAAAACCTTTTCATCAAATCGATTATCAAATCATGGAACATCCAAAAATGATGACACAAACTTATATGGGTTTATCTTTAAAACTTGCATCATTTCTTTATGAAAAGCAAGTTCAAATAAGTGACTTATTGGTTCAACCAACTAAAGACCTAACAAAACCTACTGGATATTGGACAGACATATTTCCTTATAATCATGATAAAAAAGTTTATGACTCTTTGTCAGAACTACTAGATGATGAAGAGATAAAAAATATACAATATAAACAATCTTATGATCTTTTTATCGATAAATACTTAAAAAAGCTTGTTCATAAAAAAGCACAGTTAGAAATAAGTCTTGAGGAATCTAAAATAAAATTAGATGAACGTCTTAAAGGTGATTTGATTTATCAGTCTGGTTATGATCTTAATGATAAAACATCTTCAATAACTATCTATGATACTACTATTGATCTAGATGCCACACTTACGCTTAACGAAAATGCTCAAGCTTTTTATAAAGCTTATCAAAAGGCTAAGCGTGGCGTACTACATATTAAAGAACAAATTGATGAAACGTTATCATTAATTGATTTGTTCACTTCATTTAGATCATATCTAGATATGTCATCAGAAGATGATTTGCAAGATTTAGAAAATGATTTAATACCTTATGGTTATAAAGCAAAAAAACAAAAACAACAAAAGAAAAGACAACATACACCTAATGTTATAAAAATAACAAATGATGATGCAATCTATATTATTGGTAAAAATGATTTACAAAACGCCTATGTGACACACGAACTCGCTCAACCAAATGATTACTTCTTTCATGTTAAAGATGCCCCAGGATCTCATTTAATTGTAAAAACTAAGTCTTTAGATGAACCTATCTTGAGAAAAGCAGCCATGTTATCGGCATATTTTTCAAGTATGCGTTATTCATCGAGTGTCCCTGTCGATTATACGCTTATAAGAAACGTCAAAAAAATACCAAGAGTCCCCGGATTCAAAGTAACAATAAAGAATCAAAAGACTATTTATATCGATATAGATGAAAACTTAATCAAATCTTATTTATAATCCTTTTAATTGATTTTTATAATTGTTTTAATCAAATTAAGCAAATCATTTGAATAAAAACACTTATTCATGTAAGATGAAAGTAAAGATATAGGAGGAAAATATTATGAAATTCGAATTACCAAAATTACCTTATGCATACGATGCATTAGAACCATTTATTGACGCAA
The DNA here is from genome assembly GCA_927441705.1 of uncultured Acholeplasmataceae bacterium. Taxonomy (GTDB): domain Bacteria; phylum Bacillota_I; class Bacilli_A; order Acholeplasmatales; family Acholeplasmataceae; genus Mariniplasma. Next base: position 13,099 of record CAKMKH010000101.1, read on the forward strand.
GAACTATGGAAATACATTATACGAAACATCACAATGGCTATACAACAAAATTAAACGATGCTTTAGCTAAACATCCAGATTTTGAAATGCCATTAGAAAAAGTATTAGCTGACTTATCATTAGTGCCAGCTGACATTCGTTCAGCAGTACAAAACAATGGTGGTGGTTATTTCAACCATTCATTGTTCTGGAGTATTTTAAAAGTTAACAATGGTCAAAAACCAAGTGGTGACTTAGGAAAAGCAATTAACAAAGCTTTTGGCTCATTTGATGAATTTAAAGATGTATTTGCAAATGCAGCAGCAACTCGCTTTGGTAGTGGTTGGGCATGGTTAATCGTTACTAATGAAGGATTAAAAGTTGTATCTACACCAAATCAAGATACACCACTTGATCAAGGAACTCCAATTTTAGGATTAGATGTTTGGGAACATGCTTATTACCTAAATTATCAAAACCGTCGTCCTGATTATATTTCTGCATTCTTTAATGTGGTTAATTGGGATAAAGTAAATGAGCTATACGAATTAGCAATCTAATTACTCATAAATAGATAAAGTCGGTCAAATTGACCGACTTTTTTTATATTATTCTTCTTCCAATTGAGATACATCTGTGATAACTAATGCTTGTTTTTCTCTTGATTCACCAACTTTTTCTAACGTGAATTTGAAGACAATCGGTCCAACAATTTCAAAGAATAAAATTCCTGCTAAAACAATTGTTTTTATAAAAATTGCTTGTTCACTAGGAAATATAGATGAAACAGCAACTAACATCCCAATTTCAACACCACCTTGAGGTAGTAAGCAAAATCCAGTTGCATTTCTAACAACTTTTGGTGATTTTGCTAGGGTTGCCCCTAAATATGAACCACCAATTTTTCCTATAGTTCTTAAAAGAATATATAAAATTGCAATGAGTCCTGCACTCTTTAATACTGATAATGATAATTGTGCTCCAGCAAGTGTAAAGAATACAATGATTAGTGGCCCACTAAAATTGCTTAATGCAGCACCTTGAATTTCAAAAGGTTCTTTTTTAATGAAGTTTGTAAATACCATCCCAATCATCATTGGTGTTAGTATCATAGATAAATGATATGTATGTGCTAAATATACTGCTAATAACACACTAGATAATGAAAATACTAAGTACGCAATATATTTATCCCTTTTAGGTAGTCTATGGATTAGGAATTTAGAGACAAACCCTAATATAACACCGAACACAGATCCGATACCAACAGATAATAATACTTCAATTACTGGCTCAATTAATGCTGTTTGAACACTTAAACCTTCAGTTCCTATAGTTGCTACTGCAATAGAAGTAAACAAACCAAAGATAATAACACCAAACATATCATCAATGCCTACAACTGGAACAACTGTATCAGTTACTGGTCCTTTAGCTTTAATTTTTTTGATGATCACCATAATTGGTGCTGGTGCAGTTGCTGTCGCAATTGCAGATAAAGTCAATGCTAACCACAATCTTCCATCAATCAAATAAATGAATAAAAATACAATTAATGCAGTCGCTATCGCTTGCACTGATGTAATTGTTAAAATCGATCTACCACTTTTTTTAACCTTAGGCATCCATAATTCAGTACCAATCTGATAAGCGATTATACCCAATACAAAATTAGTTATTAAATCAAAACTTTGAAGAGCATCTGAACCTATTACATTCAATATGCTTGGTCCTAAAAATACACCTGCTATAATGTAACCTGTTATTTCAGGAATTTTCGCAAGCTCTGCTATTTTCCCAAATACAAAACCAGCAAGTAACGTAATCGATAAATAAAATAAGAAAATATAGATATCCATATAAACATCATCTCCTTCAATTAAAGTCAATTCGGATATCAACCTTCTAAATTATACTCTTATTTATGAAAATATCAAGGAAATCTTTCATTTTGTTTCATAAAAACGATTTCATAAAAAAAGGAAGCATATAGCTTCCTTAAATAGGCTGTGTTTCAATGATTGCGTAATCTCCATCATCTCTTCTATAGACAACATTTGTCTTCTTTGTTGCCTGATCTAAAAACACATAAAAATCATGTCCTGACAACTCCATAGCTGAAATCGCTTCTTCAGATGTCATTGGTTTTAAATCAATTTTTTTATTTTTAACAAGTTGTGCAGCTAAAATATCTTTTTCTAATTGCTCTGCATCAAATTCTTGACTATAAGCTTCTTTAATACCTTCTTTTTCCAAATGATTTTTTAATTTATCTTTGTGTTTTCTAATTTGAGAGACAAGTTTATCGTTTGCTTTATCGATTGCAGCATACATATCTTCATCAGATACTTCTGCTCTTACAATTGTTTTACCCGCAAATACGTTTACTTCAACCTTGTGATGATCTTTATAAACTTTGCATACGACTCTAATCTCTTCTACAACATTTGGGCCAAAAAAGGATACGACCTTATCAAATCTCTTTTCAGCATATGCTTTGATAGCATCAGTTGGATTAAATCCATTTTTACCTACGACTTCAAATTTCATAGTTATTCTCCTTTTTTTCTATAATATCATAAAGTGTTAACAAATATATATCACCAAGCTTAACTTTTTCTAACATGACTATTTTTTCATCACTCAACATATCAAATATGATAAGTATATGATCATTATAATGCTTTAAAAACTCAATATAAAATGGTTTGTAAAATGACATATGTGCTAAAGGTGATACTTCATCAAATGTTTGGATCAAACTCGACCATACGATTTCACCTCCATCTAGTGGCATGATACTTTGTTTATAAATAAGTGGATATTTTTTATAACAAAATTCACAAATGTGATGTGTTTCCCTAAGGAAAAGATTATATATATGTTTTCTTTTAGTTATTTTTTTCTTACATATCTCACAAAACATAACAAGCCCTCCTAATGATATTAGGTGGGCTTTGTCATTATTACTTCTTATAAGCTTCAATAATTTTATCGATTAATTGTCCTGGTACTTCATCATATCTTATAAATTCACGTGAGAAAGAACCACTGCCTTGAGTCATAGCTTTTAAGTCTATTGCATATGATACAATTTCAGCTTCAGGAACTTCAGCTACTACAACTTGGAATCCTTCTGCTTGATCCATACCTAATACGTGACCGCGGCGTTTACTCATATCGCCCATGACATCCCCTACATATTGATCCTTAATCTTAACTTCTACTTTGACAACAGGTTCTAATATAGTTGGTTGACATGTTTTAACAGCATCTTTAAATGCTAATGAAGCAGCTAACTTGAATGAGATTTCATTAGAATCTACTGGATGATAAGAACCATCGTATAAAGTAGCTTTAATGTTAATCACTGGAAATCCTGCTAGAGGTCCGTGTTCAAATGTTTCAATTAATCCTTTTTCAACAGCTGGGAAATAATTTCTTGGAACTGCCCCACCAAAAACTTCTTCAGAAAACTCAAATTGTTCAGTAGAAGGTTCAAAGCGAATCCATACATGCCCAAATTGTCCAGCTCCACCTGATTGTTTCTTATGTTTACCTTCAGCTTGAACTTGTTTTTTAATTGTTTCACGATAAACTATTTTTTGATCTTGAACATCAACATCAACTTTAAACATATTCTTCATACGTTCTAGAACATATGTAAGATGGGTCATACCTTGACCGCCTAATAAAAGTTGAGCTGTTTCTTTATTTCTTTTAATTTCAAAAGTTGGATCTTCAATATTAATTCTATGAAGTGCCATTGAAATTTTATCTTCATCATTTTTATTTTTTGGATGAACAGCAATATATATAACCGGTGTTGGTTGCATAACAGGTTCATACATAATTTGTTGTTTAGGATCTGTTAGTGTAAATCCAGTTTCAATACCGTCCATTTTAGCAATTGCACACATATCACCAGCATGGAATGTTTGTAACTCTATTTGAGTTTTTCCGCGAATAGCAGATAAGTTTGCAATTTTCTTAGTTTCAGAAGTATTTGGAATATATACTTCTTGACCAACAGTTAAAATACCTGAATTAATTTTAACTAAATTAACTGTTCCTAAGAATGGATCAACTACAGTTTTAAACACATATGCAGAAAATGGTTCGTCATCATGTGTTAATCTTGTAACTTTTTCATTAGTTTTTTGATCAATTGCTTGAAGTGGAGTTAACTCGTCTGGTGCAGGCAAATAATCAACTAACATGTTTAATAATGTTTCAATACCAATGTTTTTAGTCGCACTACCTACGATAACCGGCGTTAATTCGCCTTCGATAATACTTGCATGTAGTGTTTCTTTAATTTTTGCATCAGGAATTTCATCACCTGATAAATATAATTCTAATAATTCTTCTGATGTTTCCGCAACACTCTCAATAATGAGGTTATGTAATTCATCAACTTTGGAACGCTTTTCTTCCCAAATTTCTGCATCCTTACATTTATCACCATCATAAAGTCTTGCTTTCATATCAACAACATTCACGAAGCCTTCGAAATTTTCATCATGTCCAATTGGCCAAGCAAATGGAACTGCTTTTTTACCAAGTTTTTCACGAATTTCTTCTAATACTTCTTCAAACTTAACGTTTTCTTTGTCCATTTTATTGATGTATAAAATGGCTGGTATATGACGTTTTCTTACTTCATTCCAAACGCGCTCGGTTCCAACTTCTACACCTTTCGCTGCATCAATCATAATGATTGCGCCTTTTACAACTTCTAATGCTTGATTTAAATCGCCTACAAATTCATCACTTCCAGGTACGTCTAAGAAGTTTAGTTTATAGTTTTGCCATTCACACGGAATTAAACTCAAAGATAGACTTGTAAGTTTATTTTGTTCTTCTACTAAGTAGTCAGAAACAGTGTTTTTTCTTTCAACTTCTCCCTTTTTATCAATACCGCCAGTGGCATATAATAATGCCTCTGACATGCTAGTTTTACCAGTGCCCTGGTGCCCTAAGATGGCTATGTTGCGAATTTCTTTGGTGGTATACTCCTTCATCTTTTACCTCCTGTAATCGTTTTCAGTTTCTATATGCCTATTATAGCATAAAATAAAAGAAGAATACATACTATGAAGCGTGAAATCGAAAATTTAACATAATCGTTGTAAAGTGATATAATATACATGGTGATTTTATGAATAAAACTGCAATTAAATTAATCGAATGGTACCAAAAAGATATCTCTCCGCATTCAAATCATAAATGTAGACATATGCCAACATGTAGTGCATATGCAAAAACTTCTTATCAACGTTTTAATTTTGTTAAAGCGTCCTTTTTGACTACAAAAAGAATTTTAACCTGTAATCCTTTATTTAAACCAAAATATGATCCTGTTCCTGAGAAAAAAATTAAAATTAATAAAACAAAAAAAGACAATGAATGAGTTAGTGTATAGCCACTCAAAACCATTGTCTTTATTATTTAATATAATTCATTTTTATTTTTTATAAACGATAAACGTATTTTCTTGATCTTTATGTATCATATTAAAAACTATTATCGTTCCTAATATAATGCTAACTAAAGATAAAAATGCAATAAATTCTATCATAACATCACTCCTTTACAATCCGCTATACACGAAGTATTATAATAACATTAAGCATAGCGAATATCAATCTCTTAGTAAAAGAAAACGTTTTACATTACAGAATATAGCTATATATATAAAAAAACTGCATTATAATGCAGTTTTTTCTTCTAGTTTTTTCTTTTTATCTTGATTGTTTTTAATCACTTTTTGTCTTGTGAAGGCTTCTCTTTCTTTTTCTTCTAAGACTTCAGTAATATATTTTATATTTGCTTGAAATCTGGGAATCACAACATTTTCTAAAGCATTCGCACGTTTTTGTGCTTTACGTATTGCATTTGCAAGACGATAAGCTGCATTATCAATTTCAGAAAGTTTGATTGTTAAATCTCGAACTTTTTGAAACATCTTATATGCGTAGTCAAACTTAGTATTCGTTGAACCAATACCATATGTGATTTTAACTGGTTTGTATTCGTGTGAAACCTTTGGAATTTCAACACCCATAACTGAACGATATGTAACATGAAGTCCTGTATCAATTGGTATTGACTTAGCTATATCTGAAACAATTCCAAGTGTAATATTTGCTTCTTGTAAAGCTTGGTAAGCTTTAGCAAAAGTAACAGAGATTTCATCACGCATTAATTTTACATCATCTAACAAACTCATCATTTCTCGGATAAGAATATTTCTTTTGCGATCCATCAGTTCATATCCTTTTTTAGCAAGTTCACTAGATTTTTGCAAAGTCATCAAATTTCCTTTTGTTGGGAAAACTTGATCATTCATATCTCTCATCTCCCTTTAGTTCGGTGATGATTGGTTTAGCTACTATGTTGAATCTTTCTACAGCACGTTGATGATGATAATGTTTTTCTAATACTTTTTCATCGACACGATGTAATTCTTCTTTAGGTAATACTGACAATAAGTCCCACCCTAAATCAAGTGTATCTACCATATTTCTATTGGTTTCAAATCCTTGATTCAAGAAATGTTTTTCAAATAATCTTCCAAATTCAATATATTTTCTATCAATAGGGCTAAGTTCATCTTCACCAATAACTGAAGCTAGGCTTCTAGCGTCTTGTACTTGTGCATAAGATGCAAATAATTGGTTACTTACTGATGAATGGTCACTTCTTGTATAACCATCACCTATACCGTCTTTCATTAATCTTGATAACGATGGAAGTACTCCTACTGGTGGATATGTTCCTATTTGTGTGAGTTCTCTACTCAAAACGATTTGACCTTCAGTAATATAACCAGTTAAGTCAGGTACTGGATGGGTAATATCATCGTTAGGCATCGTTAAAATCGGAATTTGTGTTACTGAACCTTTTGCTCCTTTAACAATTCCTGCACGTTCATATAATGATGCTAAATCAGAATATAAATATCCAGGATATCCTTTACGACCTGGTATTTCACCTTTAGAACTAGAAAACTCTCTTAAAGCTTCACAATATGATGTAACATCTGTCAAGATTGTTAATACATGCATATCATGTTTGTATGCTAAATATTCAGCTGCAGTCAATGCAAATCTAGGCGTTAATGTTCTTTCAATAATCGGTTCATTTGAAAGGTTTAAAAACATAACAACCTTATGCATAACACCAGCTTCTTCAAATTGTCTTCTAAAGTAGTCAGCAACATCATTTTTTACACCCATTGCTGCAAACACGATACAAAAATTATCGCCTTCTTCTTCAGCAATCTTTGCTTGCTTAACGATTTGAACTGCTAGCTCATTATGTGGCATACCTGAACCAGAAAATATTGGTAATTTTTGTCCACGAATCAAAGTTGTTAATGCATCAATACTAGAAATACCTGTTTGAATAAAATTTCTAGGATATATTCTTGCAACTGGATTTAGTGGATGACCATTAATATTTCTAAGTTCATCAATATAAACTTCTCCTAGTCCATCAATAGGACGTCCTGAACCATTAAAAGTTCTACCTAATATTTCTTTAGATAAAGACATTTCCACTGGATGACCAGAAAATTTTGTTTTTGTATTTGTTAGTGAAATTTCTTGTGTTCCTTCAAATACTTGAATTGCAACTCTCTTGCCTTCAATTTGAACAACACGACCATATCTTGAAACTTGATTTGGTAATTTGATTTCGACCATTTCTTCAAAACCAACACCTTCAACATCATCTAAGAATATAATAGGTCCATTAATTTCATCTAATCCAATATATTGGAGATTCATTTTCTACCTCCCTACTTAATGCGTTTAATTATTTTATCAATAGTTTTAAAGTATTGATCAAACAATTTCAACTCATTATTTGGTACATCATATTTCATCTTGATGACATCATCAAAAATAGAAGTTTCTACCAATAGATTTAATGATTTTCCTTCATCAACGAAATCCTTCGCTTTTTTATAAAGATATATGATAACTTCCATCATACGATCTTGTTTTTCTAATGGAACATAAGTATCTTCTTTATGAAATGCATTTTGTTGGAGATATCCATATCTAATTACTTTTCCAATTTCAATAATTAGTTTTTGATCATCAGGAAGCACATCTGCACCAATAAGTTTTACAATTTCTAGTAATTTATTTTCTTCAGCTAATAAAGCCATGATTTCTTTTCTATGAACTAAAAAAGCTGGTCCGACATTTTGGTCATACCATTTTGTTAAATCATTAACATATTCTGAATAGCTTGTATTCCAATTGATTGCTGCATAATGTCTAGCATAAGCTAATTGCTTATCAAGTGCCCAAAAGCTTCTAACAAAACGTTTCGTGTTTTGTGTTACTGGTTCAGAAAAGTCAGCACCTTGGGGTGAAACTGCACCAATAATACTTACAGATCCTTCTTTTTTATTCAGTGTTTCCATATAACCAGCTCTTTCATAGAACTGAGAGATACGTGATGGTAAGTAAGCAGGAAAACCTTCTTCAGCAGGCATTTCTTCTAAGCGTCCACTAATTTCTCTTAAAGCTTCAGCCCATCTAGATGTAGAGTCAGCCATAACAGCAACATGATAGCCCATATCTCTATAGTATTCAGCAATTGCAACACCTGTATAAATACTCGCTTCTCTAGCTGCAACTGGCATGTTTGAAGTATTTGCAATTAAAACAGTTCTTTCTAATAATGGTTTATTTGTTCTTGGGTCAATCAAATCACTAAATTCTTCAAGAACTTGAGTCATTTCATTCCCACGTTCACCGCACCCAACATAAACGATAATATCTGCATCACACCATTTCGCAAATTGATGTTGCATCATCGTTTTTCCAGTTCCAAATCCTCCAGGAACAGCTGCTGTTCCACCTTTAGCAATTGGAAATAAAGTATCAATGATTCTTTGACCACTAATAAGTGGTTTTGAAATCGCTAATCTTTTAGATACTGGTCTAGGTGTTTTAATTGGCCATTTTTGAAATAAATTTAATTCATGAATATTTCCATGAGTGTCTTCTGTTTTCACAATGACATCGTCTAATTTATAAGTACCATTTTTCTTGACTTCAATAACTCTTCCATCAAAGCCTTTTGGAACTAATAAACGATGTTCAATCATTGCTGTTTCTTGAATGGTAGCATAAATCTCACCAAACTTAATATGATCATCTTTTTTAACAGTTAAAACAACTTCCCAATCTCTATTTTTATCTAGAGGTTCAACATCACTACCTGTGGGTATGTAAATACCTTCATTTTTAGCGATTTCTCTTAAAGGACGTTCTATGCCATCGAAAATATTTGTGAGCAATCCAGGTCCTAAAATAACTGAAATCGCTTCTCCTGTAGGAAAAACAGGCTCTCCAGGCATTAAACCAGTTGTTTGTTCATACACTTGGATTGTTGTCTTATCTTTACTTATAGAAATGACTTCACCAAGTAATTTATCGTTACCAACAAAAACCATTTCTAGCATTTGAAAATCAACAGCATTTTTAACGGTAACAACAGGACCGTTAATCGAATAAATTTGATTTTTTGTCATTGTTACCTCCTTATGTTCTAATGAAAAGTTTAGAATTCTTAAAGAACCATGCTTTTCTTTCATTCAATTTTGAATCAATAGTTTCATCAATTTCTATCTTGTCAGATTGAATTTCAGCCAAAAAACCACCTAAATGGATATCATGTGAAATTTGAATATCATAACTAGATGTTATAATTTTCTTAATCATATCTGAAATTCTTTCATCATTTTCTGAAATATTAAAAACAACTTTTTTGTTTTTTACAAATTTATTAATCTTTTCCAATTTTTCTACAAGCCATTTATCATAAGCTTCTGTTTGAATAAAGTCGCCCAATTCTAATAAAACACTTTGAAAAATAATATTAACCATAAATGTTCTTTCTTTGATTAATTTTTCATCAAATCCAACACCTATTTGATTAATTTGATCTTGATATTCAATTTGTAGGTCTCTTAAATCTTTATTAAGTTGAAGATTTCTCTTTAATTCTAAATCTTCTTTAATCTTTTTCATTTCTTTCGCATACAAATAATCAATCTCTTTTCGCAATTGATTGATTTTTTTATTTGCCTCTTGTTTAATAGCCTTATCAAAATATCGGTAAAGCTGGTCTTCATTATAATATGCCAATGTCCTCACCTCACAACTTGACGCCTATGGCTTCACTGACGTATCGGTCTATTGCTTCACCAATTTCAGCGCCACCATGTCTGTCTGGTATTTCAACAATGAGTTGTCTTGGTTGTGTTAGTTTTAACTCTGATATGACATTTGGTGCAAGTTCAACAAGTTTTGTGGTCACTAAAATAACCGCAATAGAACTATCTTCTAACGCGTCTTCTAATGCTCTTAAAAACTCTTTTTTTTCATGAACGATAACACCTTCAATGCCAACAAGTCTCATCCCAACAAGACTATCTACATTGTCGCTAATTAAGAAAAACTTCATAAAAATCCTTCTTCCGACTAACCTAAATTATTAATAATTAAAATTGAAATAAGTAACCCATAAATCGCAACACCTTCACCAAGTGCAACGAAGATCAATGATTTACCAAAGTTTTTTTCATTTTCAGAAAAAGCACCAATTGCAGCAGGAGCAGCAGCAGCAACAGCAATACCAGCACCTAAAGCTGACATACCTGTAGCAAGTGCAGCACTTAAGAATCCAAGACCTTGAGCCATCGTGCCTACGATAGATACTGGGTCTCCTTCAGCAGCAAATACTTTAGGGCTTACAAATAATTGTAAAACCAAAACAAATACGATTACTGTAAAAAATCCTGCGATGTGTGTAAATAATCTTCTTTTTGCAGACTGAACTGTCACTTTTCCATTAAACACTTTGATCAATGGTAACGTGATTAAAACAATTAATAACAATGGTAATAAAATCTCAATTAAACTTAAATTCATCTTTCATATTCCTCCAAATTTATAAATTTAAAGCGCTAAATGCAACGCCATTTCCTTCGTAATAACGAGAAAACATCTCATAAAATTCAAGTCTTAATACTTGAATTCCAACAATCATACCCTCTAGAGCCATAACAAATATATTACCAAATACAGCAACTAAAATACTACCAGTGCCACCGACCATTGTCATCAAACTAGTAACAACTAACATCATACCAGCATGTGATAAGACGAACCCGCCAACACGTAGGAAAGACATGGTATTTGTTACATATGATAAGATAATCTCAAATAATTCAAAGAATCCTTCAACAAAGAATCCACCAAATCCGGTAGGAAACATTTTATGTCCATGGAATTTTCTTTCAATTGGTTCTTTAAAGAAAATCAACACGAGTGGTAAACCTACAAAAAATCCGATAGTTAATCCATTAAATACAGGAATTTGTAATCCCATTTGTAAAACGACACCTACTAATATAAATCCATATAATAAAAGTCCAGCGAATCCATTATGCGATGCAATGACTTCAGCATATCTCTTCTTTTTTAGTAATGTAACGATATTAATAATCATTGCTATTACAATTAAGAATGCCCCAATACCAATGGCTGCGATTAAAAGTGTCATTGTAAATGCCGGATCCATAACGTGAATGGGTTTATGCTCAAATCCTAAGGCATGAAACATCGGATTCAGCAACTCTTCATTTCCGAAGACAGAACCATAAATCAGTCCAAAAATTGCCGATGATAAACCAATTCTTATGCCTACTGCACCTAAACGCATATTCTTATATTTATAGAATATCCAACCTAATAACATTAAGACTAGCCCTTGACCTAAATCACCAAACATGATACCAAATAATAGTGAATAAGTAATCGCTACAAATGGTGTTGGATCAATATCTTTATATCCAGGCAATCCATACATTTCAACAAACATACCAAACGGTTTAGAAAACCATCCATTTTTTAGTTTTGTTGGAGGTGTAATACGTTTATCTGCATCTGCCTCTTGAACTTCAATTTCAACTTCTTCTTTCATATCTTCAAAAGCAAATTTAATTTTTTCTACGTTTTGTTCTTCAATAAATCCGGAAATTGTAAATTTATCTCCTAAACCAACGACATATTTCTTAGCTTCAAATGTCCGATTCAAAAATAATAATTCTGCTTTTATACAAGAAAGTCGTGTGCTACATCCACATGATATATCATATATGTCAGATTTATAACTATCAATCATTTTTTTGCCTTGCTTAATCTCTTCTTCAAGCGCAGAAATTGCTTCTTTTGGTCTGCCATGAACAAAATCAGGAATATAAATTCTTTCAAAGAATAATGATGAGAATATGTTATCTACTTCACGTTTGTACTCATCAGTTGTGTAATACATGCACCAACTATTATTTGAATCCTGATTAAAAGATTTAAATACAAATGGTCGTGATTGAAAAAATCTTAATTTTTCTACACTATCATTTGGTAATCTACCAAATCTGATTGAGACAAACTCGCAAGCAAATAAGTCATCAAGTGGAATATCCAAACTTTCAATATTTTTCACTTGTATCAATGCATCTTGATATTTTCTAACATGCTCTTGAAGTTCATTTATATTAGCAACCTCAGAGCTTAAGCTTTCTTTAATTTGTGCCATGTAGTCATACATTTCGTTAAAATCATAATTGTAATCTCTTTGTTCAGTAGTTGGAAGATTTAAATCATATTTCTTTTCGATTTCATCTAACTCTTGAAGTAAAGGTTGACAAGGATTTTCTGCAACAAATGACGTAGATCCATGAACACGTTCTAAAATTTCGCTGGCTAAAACTGGATGAAAGTCTTTTAAGTCAACGAACCTTGATAAAACGGGATCTAAGTTGGCTGTATTAGACGTGATATCTACAAGTTTTATTTTTGCTATACCCATCTTTCTCCTCCTAATAAATTAACATTTGTTTCATTTCGCCTTCACTAACCTGGTATCTGATACCTTCGATAATGTTGGTGATGTTTTCTACTTCTATTTCAGCAAGTGTAATAAAAGCAGTATAAACTTTTGGTACTTCTGTTGAAAAATACATAAATTTTCTTGCTAAATCATAACGTATTTGTCCTGCATAGTATTCAATATAAACATAATCTTTATCGTTTGTAAATTTTTGATATTCAGACTTAGCTAAATACTGTAATATTTGATCAGGATCTTTTAAAGCTATCATTTCATCAATTTTCTTTTCTTTTAATCGACTATGTTTTCTTATCAAAACATTTTTTATAGTTACAGGATCTGCTTGATAAAATTTCTTTAAACGATATATTTTAGTAATATTAGCTAATTCTATTTTTGTTTGATAAATACTTTCTAAATCTTTTTTTAAAGTTCCACTATAGTGTTTATCAATACGTTTAAAAGCTTCATCGTAATAATATGCCTCAAGGGCATGTTCGATATCAAGATAGCGTATATTATCTTTATTTTTAGTAAAGAATGGTCTAATTAAATCTTTATATCTCGTATCTTTTACAGCTTCCATAAGTTCTTCAAAATTTGTTACTTTAATTATTTTTTTAATATCTAAATCAGTATGCACGTCAAAAAAATACGGAATTCTCCCTTTTTGCTCTTCTGTATCATCAGAAATGAAAGTTCTAATTACGGACAAAATAATTTCATTTTCTTGTTTGATAATATTCAATTCATAATACTCGACATCTTTAGAGTATACAGTTTTTATTAGTTTAATCACATGATCAAAAACATTTTTTTTGATAAGTGCTTCTAAATTACCTCTATGAATCGTAGACTCTGAAACGTCTCTTAATATGTCTTGATAATGCGGATGTTTTTTTAGAAAACTAACTAAATCTGTATCTTCATCAGCATCCCAATATTGAGCAACATCTAAAGTAAGACCAGCATTAATAACAGTTGTTTATAATGGTAAGCGTTATGCTGTACCATCATTCCAAATGGAGTTAAATACCCGAATAAATTCATGACTATGAGGAGCCTCCATTTTAGTAACCATATTATAGCTGTTATTGCCCCGGTCGCATCCTAAATCTACAGTTGTGAAG
>CAKMKH010000102.1 GCA_927441705.1 uncultured Acholeplasmataceae bacterium
ATAGTGGTACAGGTAGAATAGCACGATTGAAAATGTATCCTATGAGTCTTTTCGAATCCATGGAATCTAACGGGTCTGTATCTTTAAAACAACTTTTCGATGACAAAAATTGCGAAATTGATGGATTTAAATCAAATTTGACAATTGAAAATTTGATTTTTGCTTCATGTAGAGGTGGTTGGCCTTCAAGTTTAAATAAAAAAACAGAAACTGCAAAGTTATTAGTTGCAAAATCTTATATAGAGAATATTATTCAAACCGATATTTCCACAGTTGATGGTAAAAAAAGAGAACCTCTTAAGGTACAACAACTGCTCAAATCTTATGCTAGAAACATAGGAACTCTCGCTTTGAACAAGACAATCATTGATGATGTCAATGCAAACGTAAAATTATCAGAGTCAGCTTATTACGAATACATCAATGCCTTGAATAGACTTTATGTTATTGAAGATTTACCAGCGTGGAATCCAGCAATTCGCTCTAAAACTTCTATTCGAAGTTCAAATAAGAGAATGTTCATTGATCCATCAATTGCTGTTGCAGCATTAGGATTGACACCTCAAATGCTGTATCAAGATTTTGAAACATTTGGTTTTATATTTGAGAATTTATGTGTTAGAGATTTGAAAGTATATGCATCATCTCTTGGTGGACGTATTTCTTATTATAGAGATCGAATGAATCTTGAGGTTGATGCAGTATTGTACTTGAACGATGGAAGATTTGCTTTGATTGAATTTAAACTAGGTTCAAAACAAATTGAAGAAGCTGCAGAACACCTCTTGGAAGTAGTCAATCTTATTAGAAAGGCAAATAAAAATAGAAGTTCGAACAAATTAAAAGAACCTGACTTACTCATGATTATCACTGGTGGAGAGGTGGCTTACACAAGAAAAGATGGCATAAAAATTATACCTATTGGTTGTTTGAAAGACTGACAGTTATAGTTGATTGAGGAAAAGGAGAGATAACATGAGTTTGCCAACTTTAACTAAAGTATCGAGCGAACATTACAACTTTCACTTGATTAAAGATTCTTTAGCTGAAAAAGATATAGATGAGATAATGAAGATTCAAGAGAAATGCTTTAAAGAAATAACTAGTTTTCTAAATGTTTCTCCACATTTCAAAATAAATTATTATCTATTAGAAACACCAGAGTTAGTAGGAAAAATATATGGAGATAATGATCCATGTAATGGTTTTGCAAATCCTCCTAATGAAATATATGCAGTGTATAATGAAAAAGTCAAATGCATAGGTTATCATGAAGATGCGCACATTATTTCCTATATACTTAACAAGCCACAATCAGTTTTCCTTAGAGAAGGTTTAGCGATGTACTTTGATAAAGTGTGGTGGAATAAATCAAACGATGAATGGGTAAGATTGTTGCTAAAAAGTGATAGATATCTAAGCATTATAGAGCTAATTCAGAATGATTTCTTTTTAAATCATACAGACGAGATTACATATCCGATTGCTGGAGCGTTTGTTAAATACCTAATCGATCGTTATGGCAGAGAATTATTTATTTCAGTTTATACATTCAAGGGTTATGACTTAATAGGCGAAATTGAAAGAACATACGCTACCAAAATTGAACAGATTGAAGATGATTTTCTGGATTCTATTTTATTATCCAATTTAAAATAAAAAATGTTTCTTTGGTTTTTTATCACTTGTATGTGTAAACATAAAATATAGCATTTTGATGTTTCTAGAGTACACACAACACCCCATTTTCGAGCAATATGATGCACTCAACGCATACTGAAAATATTAGTGTATTATATTTGAGAGAAAAATAATATGGGCAAATTGATTATTGTTACAGGGTTCTTAGCAACTTTAAAAACAACTATATCTAAAAAACTTGGAGATGATTTAGGCTTGTTATGTTTGAATAAAGATGATATTAAAGAAATATTGGGTGAGTCAATACTATTTTCTAATAGAGAAGAAAATTTGCGACTCTCATCAGCAACGTTTAAAGTCATTAAATCCATAGCATTTAAAACTTTAAGTTTAGGAAATAATATTATTATTGAAGGCAATTTCAAATCAAAGGAAATTGAAGAATTGAATGATATATTAAATACTAAAAACAATCAGATATTCACTGTTTTTTTAAGAGGAAACCCAGATATACTATATCAAAGATATATCGAGAGACAACCAAGTCGAAATTTGGTGCATACATCAACAGGTTTGATGTCTTATGAAATTTTTTTATCTTCAATGGAAACGTATAAGAAAGAAGATTGTTTAGGGGAAGTTGTTGAGTATGACACAACAATTTTTGATGAATCTAAATATATGCAATTATTAGGATTCATTAAACGATTTTTGTCAGATGAAAAAATATAATGATTTGTAGGCTGGTAGATTAGTAGAAATAAAAAGGATCATAAAGAAAATGAGTTAGTCATAAGTTTTCTTTGATGATTATAGGAAGTATTAGTTAGGAGATAAACTATATAAAGTCAAGTAAAAATAATGAATAGTGGTACAGGTAGAATAGCACGATTGAAAATGTATCCTATGAGTCTTTTCGAATCCATGGAATCTAACGGGTCTGTATCTTTAAAACAACTTTTCGATGACAAAAATTGCGAAATTGATGGATTTAAATCAAATTTGA
>CAKMKH010000103.1 GCA_927441705.1 uncultured Acholeplasmataceae bacterium
GCATGAACTTATGCCAAAAAACACACCAATATATTTATCAAATCTTGAAGGTGAAATTAAAAAAACAGATCCAGATGATTTGCTACCTTATGCTTTCATAGAATTCGAAGGAGATAAGGATGCATAAGTCAGGTTTTATTACAATAGTAGGGAGACCTAATGTAGGCAAGTCAACACTACTAAATGCACTTATTGGTCAAAAAATTGCGATAATGAGTCCGAAACCTCAGACAACTAGACATAGAATAACTGGAGTTTTATCAACGGCAGATTATCAAATGATTTTTGTTGATACACCGGGGATGCATAAAGGCAAAGATCTATTAAACAAAAATATTGATAAATTAGCTGTGTCTTCACTTAAAGATGTAGACATGGTTTTATTTGTTGTTGACAGAGCTAAAACTGCTGCTGAAGCATTTGTCATGGAATATTTTAAAGGGTTAAAAAAACCAATATTTTTAGTAATTAATAAAATAGATGAACTGAAAAATAAAGCTGAAATAGATGAATTAATTATGAGTTATTTAGGTTCTTATGAGTTTGATGGGTATTTTCCAGTTTCAGCAAAAGACCTAACTCATATTGATAAAATAAAAGAAACTCTTCTTAACTATTTACCAGAAGGACCGAAATATTTCCCACCAGATATGAAATCTGATCAAAGTGAAACCGTGATGATGAGCGAGTTAATTCGCGAAAAAATATTATACTTCACCGAACAAGAAATCCCTCATGCTGTTGCAGTTGTGATCGAAAGTATTTATAATAATCAAGAACTTAATCAAGTTGATGTTTCAGCGCTAATTGTAGTTGAAAGATCGACACAAAAGCAAATACTTATTGGTCGCGGTGGCGAAAAGATGAAACATATAGGCACAGAAGCAAGAAAAGAAATAAATAAAGTTTTGGACACCAAAATTCATTTGACTCTATGGGTCAAAGTTAAAAAAGATTGGCGAAATCGACCAAGTGATTTAAAAGCATTTGGATTTGGAGAATAATTTATGGAAGGGTTAATATATAAAGTTCAACCATATCAAGAATCTTCGAGATTGCTCTATGTTTTCACACCTGAAGGTAAAGTAACTTTAATTGCTAAAGGTGCACAAAAGGTGACTGATAAAACGAGAGTTATTTCTCAATATTTAACCCATATATCATTTAAAGAACAAAAAAATAAGTCACTATATACAATGCAAGATGCAAAAATTATTAATGAATTTTCATTATTAAAAACTGATTATAATAAAACAAAACAAGCAGCGCTTATTTTGGAGATCATTGATACATTAATGATTGATTATCTTAACTATAAAGATATATTTGAAGATGTAATCTTAGCGCTTAATCAAAGTGATATTAAGGTTTCAAGTTTAAGTTTTGCTTTGAAAATTCTTAAACCTTTAGGATATGCACTTGACTTAACAGCAGATGGAAGACAAATCAATGGCGTTAGTGTTGAAAAAGGCGGACTTGTTTATCAAAATGAGTCATTTACTAGTGATTTGAACACAAAAGACGCAATATTTCTTTTAAAACTTATATATTTACCTTATAATGAACATGGTATCTATGAAATAGATATCTTAGATAAAATAGAATTTTTCATAAAAAAATATTATCAATATCACTTAAATGTGACACTAAAACACTTAAAATAGAATGTTAAAGGATGTGGACATATGGTTTCATTAGACAAAATTGTGCAATTTGCAAAATCTACAGGATATATTTATCAAGGTAGCGAACTTTATGGAGGTTTAGCTAACACTTGGGATTATGGTCCACTTGGAAGTTTATTAAAGAAAAATATAAAAGATGCTTGGATTCAAAAGTTTCAAAGAGAAACTGAATATAACGTATTAGTAGATACATCAATTTTATTAAATAGCGAAGTTTGGAAAGCAAGCGGACATGTTGGGGGATTTAGTGATCCATTGACTGAATGTAGAAAATGTAATCAAAGATTTAGAGCTGATCAATTGATTGAATCATTTGATAAGACTGTTGATCCAAATGGATGGTCAACTGATCAAATGTACGATTATATCGTGAAACAAGAAGTTAAATGTCCAAGTTGTGGATCTCACGACTTTTTACCAATTAGAAAATTTAACATGATGTTTGAAACACATCAAGGTGTAGTCAAAGAACAAGCTGATCAAATATATTTAAGACCAGAAACTGCGCAAGGTATTTTTATTAACTTTAAAAATATTCAAAGAACGACAAGAAGAAAATTACCATTTGGTGTTTGTCAAGTAGGTAAATCTTTTAGAAATGAAATTACTCCAGGTAACTTTATTTTTAGAACAAGAGAATTTGAGCAAATGGAATTAGAATTTTTTGTTAAACCAGGTACAGAACTTGAGTGGTTTGAATATTGGAGACAATATGCAATGGATTGGTTATTAGGTTTAGGATTATCTAAGGACAACTTACAATTTGATAACCACAAACCAGAAGCATTAAGTCATTATTCAAATGCTACAACTGATATTAGATATCAATTTCCTTGGGGATTTGATGAGTTATGGGGAATTGCATCTCGTACAAATTACGATTTAAACGCGCATCAACTCCAATCAAATGAGAATTTAGAGTATTTAGATCCTGAAACCAATGAAAAATATCTACCTTATGTTATTGAGCCTTCTGTCGGTGTTGAAAGATTATTACTTGCGTTTTTAACAAATGCATATGATGAAGAAACACTAGATTCTGGTGATATCAGACAAGTACTTAGACTTCATCCACAATTAGCACCATACAAAGTAGCGGTATTACCTCTTGTAAAAAAATTACATCAAGATAAAGCGCTAGATATATACAAATACTTAAGTAAATATTTTGATGTTGTTTATGATGAAACACAAAATATTGGTAAAAGATATCGCAGACAAGATTCAATAGGTACTTATTTATGTATTACAGTTGATCATGATACTGAGTCATTAAATTCAGTAACTATAAGAAATCGTGATACGATGGAACAAGACCGAATTAAAATTGAAGATTTAAGAAGTTATATAGAAGAAAAAATCAAGTATTAACCATAAGGAGGGTAAAGATGGACAATAAACTCATTGAACAAATAAATGAGAATACATCAATCGTCGATTTAGTTTCCGAGTTTGTCTCTCTCCAAAAAACAGGTAAAAATTATCGTGGGTTATGTCCTTTTCATCAAGAAAAGACACCAAGTTTTTTTGTTTCACCCGAAAAGAATATATGCAAATGTTATGGGTGCGGCGAAGGTGGATCTCCGATTAATTTCTATCGAAAAATTAAAAATATATCTTTTCAAGAAGCTGCGGAAGAACTTGCAGAAAAAGCAGGCATCACAGTAGAGAAAGTAGCTAAACAAAAAGATCCATATGAAATATTTTATAAATTGATGAATGAAGCTAAAGAGTTTTATAAATTCAATTTAAAAAATAGTGAAAAAGGCCAAGAAGCACTTAAATACTTGCATCAAAGAGAAATAAGTGATTCGATTATCGACCACTTTGATCTCGGATACGCACCAGAACATTCAGATGCCCTTTATAAGCTTTTAAATGATAAAGGCTATCAAGTATCCGATATGATAAAATTAGGTCTGGTAAAGCAAAAAGATGATGGTTCTTATTATGATCTTTTCAGTAATAGACTCATATTTCCGATTACAAACCCTAAGGGTAGTGTTGTAGGTTTTAGTGGTAGAACATTAAGTAAAAAAGATTCTATTAAATATGTTAACAGTCCTGAAACTGTAATCTTTAAAAAAGGTCATTTATTATATCATTTTAATGAAGCGTTACCTGATATAAGAAGAAATAAACAAGTTGTTTTATTTGAAGGCTTTTTTGATGTGATTAGTTCATATCATGCAGGTATCCAAAATGGGGTTGCTACAATGGGCACATCATTGACCATTGAACAAGCAAAACTCATCAAACAATTCACAGATTCTATCATCATTGCTTATGATGGTGATGAACCTGGCATGAAAGCAACACTTTCTGCAATCAATATCTTGGAAAAAGTTAAATTAAAGACAGAAGTTTTGACAATTCCAGAATCACTTGATCCAGATGATTTTATTAAAGCTTATGGACCAGAAAAATATGAAGGATTATTTGGTGAATACTTAAAAGATCCTTATCAATTTAGATATCATTATTTTAAAAAAGGTAAAGACTTATCTAACTCAAATGATATTACGGCATTTAAAAATCAAGTATTAGAAATGCTAGCCTATGCTGATAAACCAGTTCAAAACATTTATAAAAATAGATTAGCAAATGATTTAAATGTGTCTCCAGATGCTTTTGAGATTAAAACTAAGAAACAACCACCACTTCCACAAAATGATGTTTTACCTAAAAAGGAAGTTTCGAAATTAGCAAACAAATATGAAAAAGCTGAACGCTATTTAATATATGCAATGCTAAGATCTAAAAATGATTCAAAATATATACAAGCTAGACTTAAAACAAGTGATTTTGTAGATCATGTTCAATCGACAATCAGAATACTTATCGACTCTTACTATAAAGACCATGAACTCATGGATGTATTAGAATTCGTTAATAGTTTGACAAGCGAGCAAAGAGAATATGCAGAACACATGTTATTTAAAGATATTTTATGGGAACACAGTTTACCAATTGATGAGCTTGAGTTTGATCAACTTATTGGTTTGGTAAAAAATGCTAATCTTGTAAGAAGAAAAGCATACGTTAAAGCAAAACTAGATCAAGATGACTATAAAAATGATGTTTTGTTAGAAGAATACAAATTATTAGTCAAAGTTAAATAGATACAAACTAGGAGGTATGTTTGTGGATTTTGAAAAAGTAGTAACACAACTTAAAAAGAAGGCTGGAAAAGAAAAATTGTTAACATCAACAGATGTTGAACCATTTGCTAAGCCTGGGAGTGAACTTTATTTTGAAATAGAGCGCGCTTTATTAAACAACGACATAGATATTGCAGATGATGATGAAATTGAAGATGTAGAAGTCAAAAATGATATTTTAGAAGATGACGATGATGACTTTGAAATCGAAGATGATGAAGATGAACCAGATGATCTATCTTTATCAGGACTAGAAGTTGAAGAAGAAGAGTTAATTAATATAGATACTATTGCATCATCGATTAAAATTGATGACCCAGTACGTATGTACTTAAAAGAAATTGGACAAATTCCATTATTGACGCATGAATTAGAAACTAAATATGCTGTTCAAGTATCTAATGGTCGTTATGCAAAAGAGCAATTAGATGAATATAATCAAGGTGTATTAGATTTAGAAGAACAAGATGTAGAAGAACTAAGTGAAACAATTAGAATTGCTGCAGAAGCTAAAAATAAACTTGTAGAAGCAAACTATAGACTTGTTGTATCTATTGCTAAACGTTATGTTGGCAGAGGACTATTATTCTTAGACTTAATCCAAGAAGGTAATATGGGATTAATGAGAGCTGTAGATAAATTTGATTATGAAAAAGGTTTTAAATTCTCCACATATGCAACATGGTGGATTAGACAAGCGATTACTCGTGCTGTTGCTGATCAAGCAAGAACGATTCGTATACCTGTTCACATGGTTGAAACAATTAATAAGATGATTCGTATTCAAAGACAATTGATTCAAGATTTAGGAAGAGAACCAGCTATTGAAGAAATTGCTGATAAGATGGGAATCACACCTGAAAAAGTTCAAAACATTCAACGTATAGCAAAAGAACCTATTTCTTTAGAAGCACATGTTGGTGAAGAAGAAGATTCATCATTAGGTGATTTTATATCGGATCCTAACGCATTAACACCACATGAATATATGCTCCAAGAAATGGTTAAACAAACTCTTGATGAAGTCTTAGAAACCTTAACTGATCGTGAAGAAAAAGTATTACGTCTTCGTTATGGCTTATTTGATGGAAAAAATCATACATTAGAAGAAGTTGGGCGTGAGTTTGGTGTTACACGTGAGCGTATACGTCAGATTGAAGCAAAAGCTTTAAGAAAACTAAGAAGTCCATCAAGACAAAACAAATTACGCGAATTCTATTATGGCAAGAAATAAAAGAATAAAATTCTTAGCAGAGTTAACTGTGGGTTATGATTGTGTATTAGATATTGGAACCGATCATGGTTTAGTTCTTCTAGAAGCATTAAAAAAAGGGTATATAAAATCCGCAATTGCTAGTGATTTAAGAGAAGAACCTCTTAATCAAGCGAAAAAGAATCTAAAAAATTATGATGTTGATTTTATTATTTCTGATGGATTTGAACAGATAAATCTTCCATATGATTTAACAATCATCGCTGGCATGGGTGCATATTTAATAACAGATATTATGGCGAAAGCAAAACAGGATTGCACTTACATCTTACAAGCAAATGATAAACACCATGTCTTGCGCGAATTCTTATCAAAACAAGGGTTCATCATTGAAGATGAGTTTGTAATCCATGATAAGTTTTATTATGTGATTATGATTGTAAAAAAAGGCAAAATGATTTTATTAGAAGATGATTTATATTTAGGCCCTAAACTAAAATACAAGCCTGAAGCTAAACATTATTATCAGCACAAAATTAAGCAATATGAAAAAATACTATCAAAAGCTGATGATAAAAGAAAAGAAGAATTGATAAAATTAATTAAGATATATAAAATGCAATAAATAATAATCCTTTACTAAAAGCTAAAAAAAGTATAGAATAGTCTATGGAGTTGTTTATGAGCGGAGGTCAATATGAAAAAAGATTATCAAACACTACAACAATTAGATCGAGCATTAAAAATCTTTAGAAGAAGCGGTATTTATGATCGAGTGACTACAAAATTAAGTGATGCAGATATCATGGTGTTATTTTGTGTTGCATTTTGTGATATTAATCAAAAAGTAAAACTTACTGATGTGTCAAAAACACTTAAGGTCACATTACCTGCTGTAACGCACAAAGTAAACGACTTAGTTGAGAAAAACTTTTTAGAAAAAGTTCAATCAGAAAAAGACTTAAGAGTGATTTATATTAGATTAACCGAAGATGGGAAAAAATATGTTGAATCAATAAGAGATGATTATTATAAACCAATTGAGTTTCTTACAAAACATTTAGGTCAAGAAGATACACAAAATTTCTTAAGAATCCTTAATAAGATCGGTGAAATCGGAAAGATTAAAGTATAAATAAAATTTAAATTAAAATTTACCTAAAATGACTTTACAATCGGCACTTATATTTGTTATAATAACTTGTGCCGACTGATGATGCAGTAGCTCAGCTGGATAGAGCAACGGCCTTCTAAGCCGTCGGTCGGGGGTTCGAATCCCTCCTGCATCGCCACTTTTTTATAAGATAAACTCCGATTGGAGTTTTTTTTATGCATAAAAAAAAGAACGCTACTTAAAACGTTCTTCTAACTCAAAAAATTTAATTAAATATTTAGCGATACCCTCATCATCATTAGTGAATTCTGTTTGGTCTTTTGAAACACCTTTTAATTCCCAGGTCCCATTTTTCATCATCACTCCAATACCAGCATCTCTAATCATTTCAATATCATTGATACCATCACCGAAAGTAATTAAATTAGAACGTTCAATGTTGTAATAATCAAGTAGATAGGATAGTGCTGAAGATTTTGATACATGTTTTAAATATATTTCATATATAGCATGTTTATGACCGGCTCCCCACAATCTAAATGAAATTGTGTCACCATGGTTTTCTTTGATATAGTTTTCTAAACTTTCTTTTTGCATCGTATCAACTAAAAAGATTAAGCCTGATGGTTCTACATCAAGATCTGTAAAGTCACCTTCAATAATTTCACTTGAGAATGCTAAGCCAGCAAAATATTCTTCCAATTTGGGTTCATAGTTGTAGGCATAAACTGTTTTATTAATACTAAAAAAAGCAGATTTTAAAAATGGCTTTGCGTGTCTAAAAATATCATGTAAGACATGATTTGGAATGAGCGTTCTTTGTTTAGGGAATTTTTGATCTAGTGGATTTTCAATGGTTGCGCCATTATCATTAATCATTGGGGTTGGAATACCAAGTTTTTTATAGATTTCTATGGCACCACCATATGGTCTACCTGTTGAAATAACAACTATATGCCCCAAACGGTATAAATAATTTAATACATTAATTGATTTTTCTGTTAATTCACTTTTATTATTAAGCAGTGATCCATCTAGGTCACAAGCTATTAGATATTGTTGCATTATTTTCACCTCTATTTATTATCTCATATTAATTAGATAATACAAGTAATTTAATGTAAAGATAAAGAAAAAAGGCAATTGCCTTAATTCAATTTTGGGTATGTAAATTTAAATGTTGTAGTGACTTCACCTGGAGGTGTTTCACCAGTTGATTCAATTGGTATTTGTGTAGGTATTGCATAATCATATAAGATTGATTCGTCTAAATCAGGATTTGATTCGATTGGTCTCGGTGACAGTTTTGGTTTTTCTGCTGAATAAACTCCACCTTGAATAGTAATTTGACCTTCTTGTCCTTCGAATGAATCACTTAAAAAATAACCAACACCATCAGTCCAATTGCTGAGTTCAATGTGACCTGTAGCAAAAACGAAAGTAGGTCTCTCAACAGTACCTAAGTTTAACGAATTAGGCAGTGTGACATCACCATTGACATAAAATGTTCCTTGTAAATTTGAGTAGCCATTATAATTTCCAGAAGTTAAATCTAGGTTCCCATTGATTACAATATTACCGGTAAGCGTAGTACCTTTACTTAAATCTAAATCTCCATTTATAAATAAAATTTTTCCATCAGCAACACCTAAATTTCTATAATTTTTTTTATTAGAATGAACAAGATTTACCGGCTCATCAATATACCAATAAGAATTCACATAAGGTTCAGACATATTAGTTAAGTCACTTTCAGATTTTTCTATGAAAGTAGAGCCTTCAATTGTTAATGCTTCAATATATGCCATGATATCATCAAAACTAGTGAATTCTGTTTCAGTATCAATAAAATCAAATGTGTTTTCTAGATATTCTGGAATATATTCAGATAATAAATTCTCAGGCGTAACTAAAGGGGATAAATCAAAATTAGTTTCGGTACCTGTAAATTCGAAAATAGTTTCTATAGTTGACACCTCTTGAATCGATCCAGTCATATAGCTAATTACTTGATTATTTTCGTTAATCATTGATGTAACAATAAGTACATTTTCGTTATAATTTTCAATTGTGATATTAAAATAGGTTTCTAATTGTCTTAGGTATAGAGGATCTAGGTTTTGTTCTCTGGATATAATATTTAATACAGCACTAACATCTGAGACTGCATTGTGATAATCTTCAGTTTGATCAATGTCTATTTGTACAAGTTTTGCTTGAAAAACGATATAGCTCATAAGGGTTGCGGCTAGACCAATAACAAATACAGTGATTCCTAAAACCATAGGTAATCCCATGCCTTTTTTATTTCTTAAAATGTTCATAGCTTCAACTCCTTATCCATTAATTTTAATACTAGTTTTAAATGTGTATATATTATCCTCTGATGCCAATACGATAGTAATGATAAACTGTGTACTTGATACCATCTCTATTTTACTAGTTTCATGAATAGTAAATGTAGATAACGCATATATTTCGTTATTTAGAAATAGTTGGCCATCAGCAAACATAATGCTTGTTTGTAAAGGTACATCAAAATCAACTCTTTGAATATCATTTGATAATTCATCGAACATAAATTCATAATCCGAATATAAGATCAAAGATTCATTTTCTATATAATCGTATCTAGTAATGAATAAATCATTAACATCATTTTCTATGTTTCTAATCAGTAGAGTTCCAGCAGTATTTGCTTGTCCATTTTCCATGATTTGCTTATTGGCATTTAAAACAAATGAAACAGTAAGCGCAATAATTGTTGATGCAATAGAAAAGATTATTATTGAACCTAATAATTCAACGATCGTGACACCTTTGTGTTTATACATAGATAGCACCTACTAACGTTACCACTTGATCTTTATAATAAATGATTTCTATCTTAAAATGTACAATTTCATAAGTTGCTGATAAATCCGAAGGTTGTGAGAAGGTAATTGTAATTAAAGAATCATATGCCTTATCATCTGTAACATGATTGAATATATTACAAGAAATAGGAGTTAAACTACAATTATCACTTGTTACTATTTCTTGATTCCCATTTAGCCAAGTGTTAATTTCTTGATAAGTATAATCATTTTCTAAATCATATCGTATTAAAGTGCCTATATCTGTAGCTTTAATTTTTTCTTCTGTACGAATTGCGTGATTTCTCATGGTCAAAACAATACTCATTGCAGTTGTTAATACTAATGTAATGATAAAAACAGATGCTACAGCTTCTAACACAGTAAATCCTTTTTTATCTTTAAACATAAGTATCACCACCTTCTCTACCCTTATTATATAATACTATTGCACCAAAATATATTAAGAAATCCTTAATTAGTCAAGTTTAAAGATTATTCATGACCATTGTTTGATATAATAAAAACAAGTAGAGGTGGTATATTTGAAAAACTTTATCTCATATTTCAAAAGAAATATATATTTCATGGTATCAATCATCACAGTTATTATTGCTTCTTTATTTGCAATAACAATGTTCATCGTAAATGATATATCAAATCAACCCGCACAAACAACATTAGGCTCTATTTATTTAGGTGGTCATGAGTCATCACAATATAGCTCAGTGGTTACCAATGAAATTAATATGTTTGTGACTCAAGCAAATTATGAAATTGAATATCAAGATGAGATTTATGTACTTCCAATAGACTTGTATAAATTTGAAAAAGACGAAACCTTAAATAGTTTAGTTGATGATCAAAAAAACCAAGTCATCTTTAGTATGTCTGATGAAAATAAAATTATTTTAGAAACCGAGTTAGAATCAATTTTCTCTAGTAAAGTCATTAATTTACTTGATATGGATAAATTGAATGATCAAATATTAACAGACTTGGGACAAATGTTATCAAGAAAGCAATATCATCTTGATGCTTATTTTATTGATTTAGCTTATGAAACAGAACTTAATAAAGAAAATATTAGTTTGATACCTTTATTAGAGGATACAAATAAAATTGCAGCTAATGTTCAATCTATTGAAATCTTACCGAAATCCCAATTTTCATTGATAGAAACTTTAGGCATGATGGATTTAAACAATGAGCAATTAAGCATCATTGCTAACGGTATGCTAAAAGTATTAATGAAGAGCCACATGAATGGATTTACATTTGAGACTTATCCTGAAAGTCCAGTTTGGGCTCCGAATGGATTCAACGTTAGAATATTAAAAGTTAATGGATATGACTTTACATTTTTTAATCCATATGATTTTGGATATAAAATAGAAATTGATAAATTAACTGATTCATCTTTGACATTCACTTTAATAGGTGTTCCTTATGTAGTGTCATATGATTTTACGATTACTCTTAAAACAATTATTCCGAGTGAACAAATATATATTACAAAAGATGCGATTAGTGATCCTTTGGCAGATGTTATCATCATCGAAACTGAAACTGAAACTATTTACCGCGCATTGCAAACTCTAGGATCCGATGGCAAAATAGTTGATGTTACAAGAACGAGTACAAATAACGAAGGCATAACAACAAGTCTTAAACTCTATGATGTTTTATATCCAGATGAACCAACAATATATGAACAGTACATAGTAGAAAAGGGTGGTGCATGAGATGGCTTTAAAAAGAATTGGTGATGTTTTAATCCAAGCCAAAGTTATTAATCAAAAGCAATTATCAGATGCACTTAAAAAACAGGAAAAAGACGAACGTTTAGGTGAGACTATCGTTAGACTACAATATGCATCTGAAATGCAAGTTTTAAAAGCACTAGAAGACTCTACAGGTGTACAAAGAGTTGCACTTATGAATTTTACTATTGATGAAAATGTACTAAAGCTTGTTGAAGAATCATTTTGCCGTAGAAATATAATGATACCTCTTAGAATTGAAGGTAATAGATTAATGTTTGCGACATCTGATCCACTTGATTTTGCAGTGACTGAAGAGTTAAGATTAATGACTGGATATCGTCCTAAAATGTTTTCAGCACCAAAAAATGAAATTAACTCTCAAATAGAGAAATATTATGGATTTACTAGAACTCTTGAAGCATTAGGTGTTAAACAAAATGTATCAGTTGATGAGATTACTGAAGAAGAAGATGATTTTAGTGATACACCAATGGTTAATTTGGTGAATCAAATCTTAACTTCAGCAGTTTTTCAAAGAGCAAGCGATATCCATATTGATCCTTTAGACGATAAAATTGTTATTAGATATAGAGTAGATGGTGTTCTAGATACAGTAAGAGAATTCCCTTTAAAGATATTGCATCAAATGATAAGTCGTATTAAAGTTATGTCTGGCATGGATATTACAGAAACTAGAGTACCTCAAGATGGCAGAATCCAAACCGCAATCCAACAAAAAAATATTGATCTACGTATTTCAACTCTTCCAACAGTAAGAGGTGAAAAAGTTGTAATGCGTATCTTAGATATTAGCGGTGGAGCAAATCATTTAGATTCCATTGGACTTACTAAAAAGGAAGAAAAGATAGTAAGAGAAATGATTTCAAAACCAAATGGTATAGTCTTAGTAAGTGGTCCAACTGGATCTGGTAAAACAACAACACTTTATGCATGTCTTGAGGAATTAAATAAACCAAATGTAAATATCGTAACAGTTGAAAATCCAGTTGAGCTAAAAATGGAAGGTGTTAATCAAGTTCAAGTTGAAACAGATGTTAACTTGACATTTGCTAACGCTTTAAGATCGATATTAAGACAAGATCCAAATATCATTATGGTTGGTGAAATTAGAGATGTGGAAACCGCTGAAATAGCGATTAGAGCTTCTTTAACTGGTCACTTGGTATTATCTACAATTCATACAAATGATGCTGTTAAAACAGTTACAAGACTTATAGATATGGATATTGAACCATTTTTAATTGCTTCTTCATTAGCTGGCGTGATTTCTCAAAGATTAGTAAGAAAACTATGTACTGAATGTAGTTATGATGATGAACCAACACCAACTGAAGTTATTATGTTTAAAAAACAAGGTATCGATATTGATCATGTCAAAAGAGCTAAGGGATGTCCTTCATGTAATTATAAAGGATATGCTGGTAGAGTTGGTATCTTTGAAGTTCTACCAATATCAGAACAAATGAGAAAATTGATTGCCGAAAAAGCTACAATAGATAAACTCGAAAAAGAGGCTGAAAAAGCTGGAATACAAGATATTCTTACATCAGGACTTAAAAAGATTCAAGAAGGTGTTACAACACTAGAAGAAGTTATGAAAGTCGCTGAGGAATAGGAGGGATAGTTTGCAACTCAGGAATTTTAAATATGTCTGCATAAATGCTGAAGGTAAAACAGTAAAAGGTAAAATGGAAGCCATTAGTAAGAGTGTTTGTATAAAATATTTACAAACTAAAAATTACAAGGTAAAGCAAGTTATTGAATATAAAAACATTATTACTAAGCTGGAACAAATTACTTTTGGTAAATTAATAAAAACAAAACAATTAGTCTTCTTTTTGAAGCAGTTGGGATCTTTAATTAATTCAGGTGTAAAATTATTGCCTGCCTTAGAACTTTTAAGCTTGCAACAAGACAATAGAAATATAAGAAAATTATATTTTGAGCTATACCAGCAAGTCTATAATGGTAATTTATTATCAAAGGCAATGTCAAGAAGGCCAAAAGAGTTTCCTAACTTACTTATCCAAATGGTTAGAGTCGGAGAAATGTCTGGAGATTTGCCTGAAACAATTTTAAAGATGGCTGAATATTATGAGAGCCAAATGAAATTGACTTCAGAAATTAAATCAGCAACTAGAATGCCGCTTATATATTTAGGAGCAGCGATTGTAATTTCGATTGGTATGCTTATGTTTGTATTTCCTAATATTACTGGGTTATTTGAATCATTTGGTGATGCAAAACTGCCACCTATCACACAGTTTTTCTTAGATACAGGAACATTTTTCCAAAATTATGCATTATTTATTTTTGGTTCAATTGCTATAGTTGCTATTGTATTTACTCTTTTTTATAAGAGAAATGAAAAATTTCATTTTTATGTTCAATTAGGAATATTAAAGATGCCGATCTTTGGGAAGCTTATACAAATGAATAATCAGATTTTGATTGCAAACTCATTATCGCAGATGTTATCTAACGGAATTCATTCAATGGAAGCATTAAAAACGATGAAAGACATCGTTGAACATGATGTTTACAAAGAATTGATTCAAAAGACAATTAACTATTTAGAAGATGGTAGACCATTTAGTAAAGCATTCGAAGAAAGTCCATACATTGATCCGATAATGGCTAAAATGATAGCAACCGGTGAAAAAACTGGAGACATTCCGAGATTGATGTCAAATTTAAGTGAATATTATAATGGTATAAGTGAAATAAGAGTTCAACAATTAAAAAACAGTATACAACCTATTTTATTAATTTTTGTATACGCAATTGTAGGAGTCATGATTTTAGCAATTATGTTACCAATGTTGTCTTTAGGAACACAAATATAGTTATTACGTTTTTCTTAAATAAGCAAAAACTCGTTGACAAATCAAACAAAAAAACATAATATATAGTTAGAAATTCAAATTATAATTCGGAGGAAATTGAAATGATTAAAATTTTAAGAAATAGAAAAGGTGTTACTTTAGTAGAATTATTAGCAGTTGTGGTTATTTTAGGTATTATTGCAGCAATCGCTGTGCCTACCATTGGTGGTTTAATTAGAAGACAAGAAGAGAATGCTGCACAAGCTACATATGATACTGTCGTAGCTGCTGCGAAATTATATGCCGAAGATACAACTCCATTTACATTAGCATCTTTAGACCCAGATTTTGTTGATTTAAAAGATAATGTTTTTGGATTAGGTAGTGCAACAACAGTTTCAAATGCTCAAATCTGGATAGTTGTTACTGGAAATACAATAGCATTTTATGCTGAATCTGATATTGATAATCCTACTACAGCACCAGCTTTAGCTAGTGGAGCAACTGCTGTTGAACTATGGGTTGAAGGCTACGACATCGAAGAATAATAGTTACAATAATATATCAGGAGGTTTTCTTTTTAGGATGCCTCCTTTTCTTTTAATATCGTATAATATAAGTAAGGAGATAAACTATATAAAGTCAAGTAAAAATAATGAATAAACAGAAAAAGACCTAGATACAGGTCAAAATTGACGATATGTGAGTCAATATAGGTAGCTACTTCCTAGCGACTCATGCTGTGATCAAATGAAACGTTATGATA
>CAKMKH010000104.1 GCA_927441705.1 uncultured Acholeplasmataceae bacterium
AAGCATTGCTGGAACCAGGCGATGTTATTTTAGGCATGAGTCTATCTGAAGGTGGACACTTAACTCACGGATTTCATTTAAATTTTTCTGGTAAACTTTATAAAAGTCATTTTTATGGAGTTGATGAAAAAACTGAAATGATTAATTATGATGAAGTAAGAAGAATAGCTTTGGAAGTTAAACCTAAACTTATTGTTGCAGGTGCAAGTTCTTATTCTAGAATTATAGATTTTAAAAAATTTAGAGAAATTGCTGACGAAGTCGGTGCATACCTACTTGTAGATATGGCTCATATTGCTGGACTGGTTGCAGCTAATTTACATCCATCACCAGTGCCATACGCACATGTTATTTCCTCAACAACTCATAAAACGTTAAGAGGACCAAGAGGTGGAATTATCTTAACTAATGATGAAGAAATTGCTAAAAAAATAGATAAGTCTGTATTTCCTGGAATGCAAGGTGGACCACTGATGCATGTGATTGCAGCAAAAGGTGTTGCATTTTTAGAAGCATTAGATGAAAGTTTTATTGATTATCAAAAACAAGTAATAAAAAATGCTAAAGCTTTATCTGATGCACTAAGCAATTTAGGATGCCGCATTGTAAGCGGAGGAACAGATAATCATTTATTACTGGTTGATGTAAAATCAAGATATGGTGTAACAGGATTAAAAGCAGAGACTATACTCCATCAAATCGGAATTACATGCAATAAAAATGGGTTGCCATTTGATACCGAAAAACCACATTATGCAAGTGGTATAAGATTAGGAACTCCAGCAGTAACAACTAGAGGATTTATTGAAAAAGATATGGAAGTTATTGCTAAAATTATAGATATAGTATTAAAAAATATTGATTCTGAAGATATATTGAATCAAGCACATGAAGATGTATTGAAACTAACAAAAAAATATCCATTATATACGGAAGGAGAATAGGAATGATTCAAAAGACAAGATGTATTCCTGATGGAAAGAAAGAACTAAAAAAACTTCCAATTGACCATCATACGGAAGCTGATTATTTATATTACCCAGTAACAAGTGCTAGATGTCCTGAAGGCGAAACGTGTGTTCGTGGTGGACAATTTGTAAAAATAGGTGAGGTTATTGGGACTAGAAA
Organism: uncultured Acholeplasmataceae bacterium; assembly: GCA_927441705.1. Classification (GTDB taxonomy): domain Bacteria; phylum Bacillota_I; class Bacilli_A; order Acholeplasmatales; family Acholeplasmataceae; genus Mariniplasma. Next base: position 1,129 of record CAKMKH010000104.1, read on the forward strand.
AGGTGCTTTCTTTGAACAACCGATGCACGCTACAGTTAGTGGTGAAGTAGTAGGTAACGAAAAGCACGTTGACCAAAGTGGTAAAATTGTAGACTGTTTAATTGTGAAAAATGATTTTAAATATGAACTACATGAAACTATTAAAGATCGCACAAATGAAGAGATCGATGCTTTAACAAAAGAAGAATTTGTTGAAATAGTCAAAGAAGCAGGTTTAGTTGGTTTAGGAGGAAGCGCTTTTCCAACATATATTAAACTTAATACCGATGATAAGATTGATGTGGTATTAGCAAATGGTGTTGAATGTGAGCCTAATCTTATTAGTGACTATGGTTTAATGATGACTAACCCAAGAGCTGTAGTAGAAGGATTAATATTTGCAATGAAAGCATCTGGGGCTAAAAAAGGTGTTATTGCAATTAAGAAAAAATATAAAGAAATTGCAGAAAGATTAGAATTTTGTATTCATGAATTCTCACAATACGATATATCAATTGCAAAGGTTGGAAATTTCTATCCTCAAGGATGGGAAATAATGACGATTAAAAATGCATTAGGCATTAAAATTCCTCAAGGAGTCTTATTATCTAAATATGGTGTTTTAAACTTTAATGTTTCTACACTAGCATCTATATTTGCTGCTGTTAGACATCGCTTACCAGTTTTAGAGAGATATATTTCATTAAGTGGAAATGGCATACACAATAAAAACTTTAGAGCTAGAATTGGTACACTAATGACAGAACTTATCGAATCAGCTGGAGGATATAAAGACATTGAAATACCTAAAGTATTAATTTTAGGTGGACCTATGATGGGAACTAATGTGACTCAAGATGATATCGTGATGACTCATACAACGACTTCATTGATTGTTCAAAATGAAGAACAACTTCACGAAGAACCTTGTATCCACTGTGCTTCATGTGTTTATTCTTGTCCGGTTGAAATTCAACCTGTGCAAATCATGAATGCTTATAAAGTTAGAAATAAAGATATTTTAAAACAATTAGAAGTCAATAAATGTATCGAATGTGGATTATGTTCATTTGTGTGCCCATCTAAAATACATTTAACTGAGTATATGCGTAAAGCTAAAAGCTTTGCGAGTAAATAGGAGGGTATAATATGCAAACAATTAAACAAACAAGTCCTTATATTCGTAAAGATGTGAGCACTAAACGCATGATGATTGATGTTCTCATAGCGTTAACTCCTGTAGTTATTTTCTCAATTTACCGATTTGGTTGGGATGCTGTAGTTAGAATTTTAGTATCATTAGTTGTAATGATCGGGTTAGAAGCAATTGCATTTGGTATGATGCAAAAACCAGGTAAACATGAAAAATCGATTGATAGATTAAAATCTAGATATGAAAAATATTCCATTAATAACATTACAGCACCTGCTGTAAGTGCAATTATATTTGCAATGATAATACCTTCACAATTGCCAATCTATGCAGTTGTTGTCGGTGCAGCATTTGGTATCATCGTTGGCAAGATGCTATTCGGTGGTATGGGATCTAACATCTTTAATGTTGCTGCTGCTGGTCGTATCTTTATAGGATTAGCATTAACAGATATGTTCACTGGGAAATATGTTGGAGTTGATATGATAGCTGGTGGGACAGCTCTAACAGCGATTAGAACTGGCGCAGGATTTCCACATACATTGAGTAGTTATCCGTTAATAGACATGTTTATGGGTAATATTCCAGGTTCAATGGGTGAGATTAGTGCACTTGCTATTATTATTGGTATGGCTTATTTATTAATTCGCCGCTCGGCAGATTATCGTGTTATTGTTTCTTCTTTAGTAACATTTGTTGTATTAATCTTTGTAGCTGGATTAAAATTGTATCCAGATCAAGTTTTAGATTATACATTATTCCATTTGTTTTCTGGTGGTATTTTGTTTGGTGCTGTTTTCATGATTACAGATCCTGTGACTTCACCAGTAACAAGACCAGGACGTTGGATATATGGTTTATTGGTAGGAGCATTAGTTGTTCTTATTAGATTATTTGGAGCTTATCCAGAAGGTGTAGCATTTGCTTTATTATTCTCGAATATGTTTGTTCCACTTATTGATTATCCACAGTGGGCAACGAATAAATTTAAACCAGCTTTCTTTATTGGATATGGCTTTGCATTTATCGCTTTAGCAGCAATTGTCTTCTTTGGTGTAGGAGGTGCTGTATAATGAAAAAACTATTTGAAAAGAAACCTATGTTCCATTATACTTTTGTTTTAGCTATGGTTTCAATTGCTTGTGGTATTGTAATCGGAGGGGTCAATGCAATCACAAATCCAATTATTGAAGCGAATTTACTAGAAGCGAAAGTTGAATCTTTTGAGCAAGTTTTAAAAGGCATCGATGACTTTGAAGAAGTTATTGTAACAGATGAATATCCTAACAGCATTCAAAGTATAGCAAAAGGTTTTGATGCGAACAGTCAAGTATTAGGATTTATTTATGAAGTTTATGGCACAAATAGTTATGGCGACATGACTGTAGTTGTTAGTGTGGGGTTAGATGGAAAAATATTAGGAGCTCAATTCCTAGCTATAGAACAAAGTTTAAATGTTCCAGGTACTAGAACAAATTTATCATATTATGTAGGTTCAGCAGTTTCAGATTTACAACCATCTTCTGATTTTATTAGTGGTGCAACAGGAAGTTTATCAACTCTACAAGGATTGCTTGGTGATATTGCAACTGCACATAGTTTAACAGTTGGCGAAGTTATTGTAGATCCACTTGATGAAGCATATGGGAATGGTTATAGTTTAGAAGTTGATGCTTCGTTTACAGCTACAACTCATGTCACTTCAAAATCTAATATTTTACAAGGCAATGATGTTGTAGGTTATATGTTTAGTTTAACTGGAACTGGCGCATATCAAGATACTACAGTTGATAGCATAGTGATGAATATTTATTTCAATAGCAATGATGAAATAGTTGAAATAAGATTACCAGAAGAATCTTACAACCACACAGCTGGTGGGTTTAAGAATAAAAATATTACCTATTTAAATGAATTTATTGGATTAACAAAAGAAGATATATCAGCAACTGTTAATGGTGCTAATCAAGATATCACAGCAGGCGCTTCGAACACAAGAGCATTAATTGATGAACTCTTAGAAGCATTCTTAAGTGAGGTGGCATAACATGAAAAAACAAAATTTATACTTACTTATTAACTTTGTGATTATGATATTGATTGGTTTGGCCTTTGCAATGGTAAATCAAAGTCAAACAATGACAGAACCTAAAGATAAATTATTTGATCAAAAAATAACACTTGAAAATGAGCAAAAGTTATCGTCTATTCCATATATGTCTGCTAACTCAGTTAATTTTGAAATTGTTGATACAAAATGGACTGCTAAGGATCAAGAAGGTAAAACAATCGGATTTGTATATCATGCAGTTATAAAAAATGATTTTGCTTTAAGTGGTTCAGGAATTGATTATGGGTTTATTGAAATATTAGTTGGAATTACTTTAGATAATAAAGTTCATGTTGAATACATCAATATTTACCAATCACAATGGGCAAATGTTGGTATTCAAAAATATATTCAAGATAATTATGATGGTCTTAATCATTTAATTATTGGTACTGTTCCAAGTTTTGATGCAGATATCGTATCTGGAGCAACTGATAAACCAGCAACAGTATCAACTGATGCGATTAAAGCTTTAGTGCAATCTGTAGTAGCAATTCATTATAATATCGTCGATGAAGATCCATATGAAGAGATATTTGGAACTGATGCGTATGAATTTAATGTAGATACAACATTTACAAGCACAACTCATGTAACAGATAAAGTACTTGTTACAGAGGGGACTAATGACTTAGGATATATATATTCGGTCACTGGTAGTGGTGTTTATCAAGATGGTTCAAGTGATAGTATCGTTATTGAAATTATCTTTGGTACAGATGATACAATTATTGGTTTTGTACTTCCTGAGGATACATACAATCATACAGGCGGTTCATTTAAGGAAAAAAATCAAACTTATTTAGAAGATTATATAGGATTATCAATCAGTGAGATTCAAGCAGTCGTAGATGCTGGTGGTAATCAAGATGTTACAAGTGGTGCTTCAAATACGAGAACATTAATTGATGAACTCTTAGAAGCATTCGTAAGTGAGGTGAACTAATATGACAGACGCAAAAAAAGTAGAAGTAAAAAAAGTACCTCCGAAGAAAGCTAAAGATAAAGAAGCTAGTCTAACTGATGTTTTTACTAAAGGCATTTGGAAAGAAAATGGAATATTTGTAATGGTATTAGGGATGTGTCCTGCATTAGCAGTTACATCTACATTTGAAGGTGCATTAGGTATGGGCATATTAGTTATGATTATTTTGACATTAACAAATATGACCGTTTCATCGATTAGAAAATTTGTTCCTAATACAGTTAGAATTCCATCTTATGTAATTATTATTGCGACTGAAGTTACAGTTTTAAAAATGGTAGTTGATGCATTTGCTCCAGCACTTGCTGCTGAGTTAGGCGTCTTCATCGCGTTGATTACAGTAAACTGTGTTGTTTTTGGTAGAGCCGAAGCATTCGCATCTAAAAATAAAGTCTTACCATCGATGTTAGATGGATTAGGTGTTGCAATTGGATTTGCTATTTCATTATCAATGATTGGATTTGTTAGAGAACTATTTGGAACAGGAATGATCCAACTCGGACAAGTGTTACCGCTGGGTTTTGAATATACAGTATTTGAGGGTCTTGGATTAAGCCAATATGCTTATTCTGTATTAGTTCAACCTCCTGGAGCGTTTTTGGTGATTGGATTCTTATTAGCATTTATTACTGCACTTAGACAATCAAAGACAACGAAAGGAGCTAAGAAATAATGAATTTACTAGCAATATTAATTTCTGCAATGTTAATCAATAACATTGTCTTAATGCAATTCTTAGGTCTATGTTCATTCTTTGGTGTTTCTACAAAGATGAAATCAGTTGTTGGGATGGGGTTAGCTGTTATCGTTGTTATATTCTTAGCAGCTGCAATTACATTTCCACTATATAAATATGTTTTAGTAGAACTTAACATTCAATATATCGATACAATAGCATTCATTTTAGTTATTGCATCTTTAGTTCAATTGACAGAATTAGTTATAAAAAGAATAAGTAAGAGCCTATATAAAGCACTTGGTGTATATCTACCTTTGATTGCAACTAACTGTGCTGTATTAGGTGTTGCATTAAAAAATATCGCAGTTCCTCAAACTTATCCAGAAGCCTTAACATATGCCCTAGGTTCAGGTTTAGGATTTGCATTTATAATTATTACATTTACCGCAATTCGTTTAAGATTAGATAGTGCAAATGTGCCAAAAGCACTAAAAGGAATGCCAATTGCTTTAGTTACTGCCGGATTAATGGCATTAGCTTTCATGGGATTGACAGGTTTAATCTAATGGAACAATTTCTTATATTGATGGGCATTTTAGTTGGCATTATTGTTTTATACGTTGGCACAATGTATTTAAACAAAAAAGTAGCAATCCCTGAAGAATGTAAAACAGCTTATTTAGAAGCACAGTCATGTGAATCATGTGCTTCAAGAGATGGTGGAAGTTGCGGATTTAGTGACGCACTTGAATTCATGAAGGAGGTTAAATTATGATTGAAGCATTATTTCCATTCATGGTCTTAGGTGTCTTAGGTGCACTTATGGGTGTGACTCTATCTTTGGCTAATAAATATTTAGCAGTAGTTGAAGATCCACGTATAAATGAAGTTGAAAAACTTTTACCAAATTATAATTGCGGTGCATGTGGAACTCCTGGTTGTCATGCTTTTGCTGAAGGCATTATTAATGGAGAAGTAAAAAATCTTTCAAGATGTAAGCCAGGTAAAGCAGATAAACATTTCAATCCTATTTTAGAGTATTTGAAAGATCATGCTAATCCTGATGGATCAAAAGTTGATGTAAAGATTTAGGACATGTATTATGTCCTTTTCTTTGCTTATCATGTTATAATAAACAAAGAAAAAACAGCGAAAGGTTTTACATGAAAAAAATATTATTAGTCGGTCTAATGATGCTAAGTCTTTTAGCGTTATCAGCATGCCGATCAGAAAAATTATATACACTAAATTTCTTGGATTATATGGACACATTTATTCAAGTTCAAGTATCTGCGAATAGTGAAACTGAAGCGAATAATTATCAAGAAGAAATTGATAACATTTTTAGTATGTATCATGAATTATCGACCGCATATGAACCACTTTATTCAGATAGCGAATATTTAGAAAACATTTATTCAATCAACATGAAAGTTGGCCAAAAACTAGAAATCGATAAACCTCTATATGAGTTGTTATATTATTCTGAAGAAATTAAAGCCTTAACAGATGGATATTTTGATATATCTATAGGGAAATCTGTTGATGTATGGAAGCATGTTATGGATCAAGTGACAGATGGTTTTGAAATTGGCGAATCTGTATATGTTTATTACTATTATGATGGTGAAAAAACTGAAGAAAATAAAGTTATCGTCAATGCATCTGGTATTATAGAATCGATTGAAACTGATGACAATGACCAAGATGTGGTATTGAGCATTTCTCTTAATATCGGTGAAGAAATCATAACAATTGATAAAGAAGATATTTATTATAAAGAGGTATCTAAAACTACTTATGATAATGCATTAGTTGAAATTAACAAACTTGATTTTAGTAACAATGCAATTGTTTTAGAAATTGAAGATGATAAGTATTTTGTCACAATCAATGGTGATGATATAAAATTGGATTTAGGAGCTATTTCAAAAGGATATGCAACACAAAAAGTTTATCAGTATATACTAAGCAAAGATATTGCTTATTATTCGATATCATCAGGAACTAGTTCGATTATTTTAGGGGAAAATAAAAACAGAAGTGATGAAGATTATGTTTATTATATTTCTTTAGCAAATCCTTATAAATTAGAGTTTTCTGATAAGGATACATATGGCACTATAAAAGTTAAAAATATGAGTGTTACAACTAGTGGGAACTACGAACAATATGTTTTATATCAAGGTGATAGATATCATCATATTGTTTCACCGTTTAAAAAAATGCCAGAACAATTTTATCATACAGTTACAATCTTAGGACCAGATGCAGGTTTGCTAGATGCACTTTCTACAGCATTATTTTCAATGTCACCAGAGATTATGGACGCATGGATTTTAAAGCATCAAGAAGAATTACAAATTGAAATTATTCGGTTCAACCAAAACTTAACTGTGGATACATTTATGATTGATACTGAATTTGAGGAGCACTAATACTTTTTATGGAAAAAAAGAATACCAACACAAATAAAAGAGATATATTATTAATTACAATCCTCTTGCTAGTCGTAGGTGGTCTTTTCCTATATATACAGTTCTTTCAAACAACAGATGATGCAAATTATGCACATGTTTATTATGGATCATCTAGCAATCCGCTAGTTACCATAGATTTTCAAAAATCAGAGATTATAACACATATGGAACAAGAAGTTCCAAGTGATTATTTAGAGAATTATCCAATCATTGATGAAAACAAAAGAACAATAACATTACTTGGCGATTACGAAGTAAATGGCGTGAGACAAATAGTTGTTATTGAGTATGATTTTGGATTTAGGACAGTCCAAATAATTGAAGAACAAAGTCCTAATAATATTTGTAGCAGAGATGGTGTATCTGACGGGAAGCCCCTAATCTGTTTACCAAATCGAGTTCGTGTAGAATTTGAAACAAACAATGATTCGGATTTTACGATATAATTATGATCAAAACAAGAAAAATGATATTGATTGCTAACTTTTTAGCAATTGCAATTGTCTTAAACTTAATTGAATCTGCTTTAGCTTTAAGTCCCGTTCCTGGAGCTAAACTAGGTTTTGCAAATGTTATTACCTTAATAATTTTATATATATATTCATTTAGAGATAGCAGCGCCTTAACACTCTTAAGAGTAATATTGGTAGGAGTATTAAGCGGAAGACTCTTAGGGCCAACTTTTTATATGAGTTTAAGTGGTGCAGCAGTGTCGATCATTGCAATGGGTATTTTAAAGAAAACCAATTTCTTTGGAATTCTTGGTGTTAGTGTTATTGGATCGATTTTCCACGTATTTGGTCAAATTGGAGCAGGTATCTTTGTTATAGGAAGTACAGCAATCCTATATTGGATGCCACTAATGCTACTATTGAGCATACCTGCAGGCATAATTACAGGTCTAGTTGCAAAAAGATTTATTTCAGTATGGGACACATGGCACAATAAAATGGTATAATTAAAATATTAAGATAAATATGACTTGATTAAATAAAATAGTAATGATATAATAAATAAGCGAAAACTTACTATGGCAAAGCCATGGCGGAAGGAGATAGATTATGAAAACAGGAATTCATCCAAACTATAGTGTTATTAAAGTAAAATGCTCTACTTGTGGATTTGAACACGAAGTAGGGACAACAGCAAAAGATTTTAGAATTGATACATGTTCAAATTGTCATCCATTCTACACAGGTCAACAATCATTTATACAAGTTGCTGGGCGTGTTGAGAGATTTAATAAACGCTATGGAATCAACAATAAAAAGCAAGATAATGAATAACGTGATGATAAATCACGTTTTTTATTAAAAAATATGATTCAAAGGGGATAAGAATATGTATCATACATATAAAAATGGATTTATTGAAGTTGTGTGTGGACCGATGTTTGCGGGGAAAACAGAGGAACTAATTAGACGAATCAAAAGATTAGAATACGCAAAGCAAAATGTATTAGTTTTTAAACCTAAAATTGATACCAGATATGACAAAGACGAAATCGTTTCGCACAATATGAGCAAAAAACCTTCGATCATCATTGATAAAAGCGAAGAAATTATTTCTTATGTTAAAGATGATACAGATGCAGTAGTAATCGATGAAGTGCAGTTTTTTGATCATGATATTGTTCAAATTGCTGAAGATTTAGCAGATAAAGG
>CAKMKH010000105.1 GCA_927441705.1 uncultured Acholeplasmataceae bacterium
AAATGCAAATCAAACATGACATTTTCTTTATCTTTAAAGAATGTTTTAAATTTTTCATCAGTTGGTCTAAACGCATCATGAAAAACAATTGGTTTATGTGTAATCTCTCTAATCGCTTTATATGCTTATGAACAAGCGTTCGGATATTATTTTTGTCATTTATTTAATTATATCAAAATTATATAACTTTTAGTGATTACCTGAAAAAAAAACACCTTGCAGGTGTTTAAAGATGAGTATTCCCCATATATATACTAACAATTAATACATTAAACAAAATAAATCATTAGACATTAAATCATAAATCCTTAAATTATAAAACATAATACTTATTTTAAATCTATTGAGTTTCGTAAATCCCTAAACAATATCTTCAATTCAGTTAAAACTAAAAATCTATATATGGGGAATACATCCTTATCTTACCACAAAATTTTGATTATGCAATACTTTTGAATATTTTTCAACTATCAGTATCTATCAGGCAAAATGTGTGCTTCTACAAGCCTTTTAAAATCCCAGTTAAGATGAGAATCTCTGTCTATTTTATAATTCCAAAAATAATATCCGAACGCTTGTTCATAAGCATATAATTGAGCATCAGCGAGTGTTCTTAAGATTAGTTTTTCATTAAATCCATCACTAAAAGCTAGATTTCTTAGTCCAAGTGACCATTCACCAACAATAACCCTAACATATTCAGATATCGATTTAATCATTGGTATTCTTTTATTTGTGATTAACTCTAAATGCTTTTCTAAAGGTGCATCATTAAGCTTATCATCAAAACAATGATATAAATGCAAATCAAACATGACATTTTCTTTATCTTTAAAGAATGTTTTAAATTTTTCATCAGTTGGTCTAAACGCATCATGAAAAACAATTGGTTTATGTGTAATCTCTCTAATCGCTTTATATGCTTTTTCATAAAAATCAATAATAATATCTAAATCAATTGTAACAAAAGGCTCATTTAAAACTTCAATACCATAAAATGATTCGTATAAATGGAATTCGTTAACAATCTTTTCTAATGATTCGATTGTTAACTTAATGTTTTTTTTACTTTTGTGCCATTCCATAACATCTTTAATGCCTCCATTATCAAATCCGTTTTGACAGCCTGGAGCAGTATGTAAGTCAACTAAAATATTAATATGGTGATTTTTTGCCCATTTAAACGCTTGATGAATATATGATCTGCTTGATAGATATAAATCAGTTCCAACAAACCACCAAGGCACAGGCAGTCTTACATCTTTAACACCAATGCTGTTTAAATATTGAAAGTCAGCCTCTGTAATAAAAGTCTCATAATGTTTAAACAATTTTTGTTTAGCTTCTTTTTGATCCTTCATAAAACAGGTTTCATCATAACAATCATTCATTCCTTTAAATAATTCAGGTTTAATCCATGATTCTAAGACAAACCATCCGCCTAAATTGACTCCCCTAATTATTGCCACTTGTTTTCTCCTCTAACATTCTGTTAAGTTCTAATATTTCTTGTTTCCCTTTTTGGGTTAATTGATAAATCCCTCTTGTTGGTCTTTCAAAATAATTGTTGTAATTTTTTTGTAATATTGCTGCTGTTTTTAATATATTTGTTTTTTCTCTAATTTCTTTTGGAGATGCTTTTTCATGTTCAATCAAATATAACCCAATTTCAATAACCATTTCTTTATATCTTGTTAATCGTCTTGCTTTTGTACCACCAATGTTAATAGTATTTTTCCTTAGATGATACTCTTTTAGTATTTTTTGCTTCTTCTTTTTATAATATGATCTACTTTTTTCTAAATCAAAAACGTCCGCCTCAAGTAGCACTTCAGCTTGATGATCATAAACAACTATAAGACCTAATTCTAGTCTTTTTAAAAGATACATTAATTGCCTATACTGGCTTTTTGATTTAGGCAGTGTATTTTTTGGGATGCAAATATAAACAATATCCATTGTTTTTTGTCTATCAATAGCTTGATATATTAATTTCATAGTAAAACTTGTTTTTAACTCAACAGCTAAATAGACATCTTCCTTGTAGCCTAAAATATCTATATCTTTTACTTCGGCTTTAACCTGATAGCCTTGTTTTATTAATAAATTTTTAACAGGTTCAAAAAGTTCTGTTTCTTTCATAGACTCATCCTTTTTTTAATGTTAGACTTATAGGACAGTGATCACTTCCAATAATATCATCATGAATCTCGCTATCAATCACATCTTTCATCAGTCTCTTGCTCACAACAAAATAGTCAATTCTCCAACCAATATTCTTCATTCTCGATTGAAACATATAACTCCACCAAGTATACTTTACTTTGTTTGGATAAAGCGTTCGAAAGACGTCTACAAAACCACTTTCAAGCAACATAGTGAATTTAGTTCTTTCTTCATGAGTAAAACCTGGGTTTCTTGTATTAGAATGAGGATTCTTTAAATCAATAGGCTGATGTGCAACATTAAGATCTCCTGTGTAAATCACAGGTTTTACATGATCTAAAGATATGAGATAATCTCTCATTTGATCTTCAAAAAGCATACGTTCATCTAATCTTAAAAGTTCTCTTTTAGAATTTGGAACATAACACGTAACAAAATAAAACTGTTCAAACTCTAAAGTAATCACTCGTCCTTCGTTATTATATCCATATCCATCTATGCCATAAATCACTTTTATAGGTTTTATTTTCGTATAGACTGCTGTACCTGAATAACCTTTTTTTTCTGCATCATTCCAAAACTCAAAATATCCATCTAAAGTCCATTCTTTTTGAGATTCTTGCATTTTTGTTTCTTGAATTGTAAAAATATCAGCATCAATCCCTTTAAAAAAACTTAAGAAGTCTTTATTCATAATTGCCCTGAATCCATTAACGTTCCAACTAACTATTTTCATATTGCTCATCCTCGTCGTTTTGTCATGGTATAATATGAGTATCATATACATCTATTATAGCAAATATAATTAATGTTTGTTAGATTTAATCACCACTATAAAGGAGGCAAATATGCGAAGAAGAATTTTTTATGGATTACTGCTTGGTGCAGTTTTAGGGATTTTTTGTATTGTTGGTGCATCTTTAAGAGATCCAAATACTTTAAGTTTTATTTACTTATTTTCATTTTGGTATAATCGGGTCATTATGGGACTTGTAATCGGTTTATTACCTAAATCAAAAACTTTAGAGTTTGCATTATTAAGAGGACTTATTTTTGGAGGTCTTATTTCATTTGCATTTTATGGAGCAACAGAATTTAACGATCTTATGGGATTTTTCGCAGGATTTGCTTATGGTGTGATTATTGAATATGTTTTATTTAAATTTAAAGATCAAAAGGAGATTATAAAATGATAAGTTATCAAGATATGTTAGAAGCAAAAGAGTATATTGAATTAAGAATAAAAAATAAACCAAAAATAGGGGTCATTTTAGGATCTGGATTAGGGAATCTTGCAAATCAGATGAAAAATCTCATTGAAATACCATTTTCTGATATTCCTCACTTTAAGCAACCTAAAGCATTAGGTCATAGTGGTATACTTGCTCTTGGTGAATTAAATGGTGTCTATGTCGCTGCATTAAAAGGAAGATATCATTATTACGAAGGTCACACTTTAAGTGAACTAACACTTCCTGTAAGAGTTTTAAGACTACTTGGAGCTGAAATATTAATTGTTACCAATTCATGTGGTGCTGTTAATACTTCTTTTAAACCTGGTGAGCTCATGATAATTCGAGATCATCTAAATTTAACTGGTAATAACCCTCTTATTGGCGATAACATTGATGAATTAGGACCAAGATTTCCAGATGCCTCTGAAATTTATACAAAACGCTTAAGAGATATCGCTCATGACAAAGCCAAAGAATTAGATTTAAAGCTTAATGAAGGTGTTTATGCATGGTGGACAGGCCCATCCTATGAAACACCTGCAGAGATTAAAATGATTAGAACTCTAGGTGCAGATGCTGTTGGCATGTCGACAGTTCCTGAAAGTTTAGTTGCATCTCACATGGGAATGGAAGTTTTAGGTATTTCGTGCCTAACAAATATGGCCTCAGGAATCCTAGATCAAAAACTATCACATCAAGAAGTACTTGATGTAGCTAGTAAAGCGAATGAGTCATTTTCAAAATTGATTACGAAAATTATTAAAGAAGTATAAATAAAAAATAAGCTTCACTTCTCGTGAATGCTTATTTTTTTATGCAAAACTCATATGTGCGAACTTTTCAAATAGCTTAGGTTCAAAATGTTTTAATACAATATATGCTCTTAATGTGTTAAATCTACCATATGTCTCTTCTTCTAAATCAAAATGTATACGTCCAGGTATTTTTGATCCTCTTAGAAGTTTCCCATTTTTCATCGAATCTACTAATATATTTATTGCAGGTTTCATATCTGCAACATATTCATATTTTACTTTTGCGAGTAATTCTAATACTCTTAGATAATCATACTTCCATCTATAAGGAAAATGAGGTTTGGCCATATCTTCGTGAATAGGAATCAAAGTATTTTTTTTATAAATTAATTTTCGTGACAATAAAACTTTTACTCCTTGTTCAAAACACTTTTTCACTTCATCGATTCTATACTTATACCCCTGCTCTATATATGTACGCAATCCATCAAGCACATTGATTGTGGTATAAACAGAACTAATTTTCGGAAAAGGCTTATGATTATATCTACAGTTCCATCCACCATCAGACATTTTGTAGTCTATGATATAATCAATCATTGGATAAAAATACTCGTGCTCTATATGTCCATAAGACAGTAAATCTACCATCATACCAGCTATGCATAAATCATATTTAGTGATATCTATATCCAATTTGTAATGTTGAAAAAAAACTTTAATATAATTTGAAACACTTATCTGATATATCTGATTTTTTGGATTTATTTCCATATATCTCAAATCATATAAAGTGTAATGTGTTGAAATCCACTTAGGCCCATAATACCCATTTCCCCATGTCATTTCTTGTTCATTATATAGCTTTAAATATTTTTTTATAAAGCCATTATCATGTTTTTCAACATTTTCATCAAGTAAATATTTTTTTGTTAGGTAAATAATAACTGAATCACCTGTTAATAACCATTCTAGATTGGTCATAGATATACCTCTTATATTTAATTCATTCATACTTTATACACATTTTATACCTATATGGAAAATTATGCAATCAAGTATCTATCTAAAAAAAAGTAGCAGATTAAATCTACTACCTTTATAAGTTTATGCTTCTATTTTATTAATTAATTCTAAACTTAATTCAAAAACTTCATCTTCTGATTTCCCAGATGTATTTAAAATAACATATGGAATATCATAGACCGCACATTGTGCAGCTATTTTAGTCACATAGTCTTTTAATAAACTTCTAAAATAGGGTTCATTCTTGTCAAAGTTCTCAATTTCTTGTTCTCTACCTCTAGATAATACTCTATATTTAAAATGATCCCAATCAACATCTAAAATAATGTACAAATCAGGCTTTCTAATTTGATTCATATATGCATGAAATACCCCATTATACATGTTCATAATTGTAGGCATTTTTTTTAAGTTATGTTGTGCAAATAACCAGTGTTCTACTAAATCACGATCAACAATAAAGTTCCCTTCATATTTTTGTTGATTCAACCAATGATTATGAATAAAATATATTTGTAAAAGCATTTCAACATCATTTTTTTGTTCATACAGCCATTTTAATAATGTATTAAATACTTCATCATCCTTTTCGAATTCTTCTAGTACTGGAAGATTTAATGCCTCACCTAATCTTTTGACTAGTGTTGATTTACCTGAAGCAATCATACCACCAACAGATATTTTCATAGTACACCTCTTTTTTATAATTTTATATCTAAACTATCTTGAATAATATCATTTAAACATGAAAAAAGTCAATGACTTTATGCACTATTTTACAAATAAAAAAAATTATTAAGAGAATTCGAAAATTCAATTGCATAATCTATTTTTTTCTATTATAATGAAACTAACTTAATATGAACTAGCTGGTGTCGTAAGACATAAAAGGGAATCAAGTGAAAGCTTGAGCTGTCCCAGCAACCGTGATACTGACGAAATGCGTTATACCACTGCTTATAAGCGGGAAGGTGCAAAGTAGGATGAAGTTTAGCCGGTAGACCTACCATATATGTTCAAAGTAACAGTCTTCTGGGGTTTAAGAGTGTAAATAACTTTTTTTTGTTATTTGCCATGTCCCCTAAAGACATGGTTTTTTATTTCAAAAAAAAGGAGAAAGATTATGAAAAAAACCGTTGTTTTACTGCTTTTAGTTTTAAGTATCTTCACACTTGCTGGGTGTCAAGAAGAGGGTGAAGATGTCACTGATACTGTAGCGCCAGTAATTAGTGGAACTGATGATATCACTTTAGTTTTAGGTGATCAAGAGCCAAATTGGCTAGATGGTATAACTGCAATTGATGATATCGATGGCACAGTTAGTGTAAGTATTGATGACTCAAATGTTGATCTATTAACACCTGGAATATATGATTTGACATATACTGCAGTCGATGATGCTGGTAATCAAAGTATTATTATTGTTAACGTGATTGTTGAAGATCCAGAATTAGATTCATTTTATGTCGAGTTAGTTAATTTAAACGGTGATATTATACTTTATGAACCTATTCCTTATAATTTTGAAGATCTTTCATCTATAGTTGAATTAATAGATGCTGTTGTCGATCTTGATTATACGGTTTATGACTTTGGAACCATGATTAATGGGATTGGTGGTAACTATCCAAAAGAATATGGTGTAACTTATAATTACTACTACGAACTTCAAGTTGATGGTCAATCTTCGCTTACAGGTATTGATGATGTACAATATAGTGATGGCACAATTATTTCATTTGTAGAAACTACATTTATGTCAGAACTTGACAAAAAAGTAGATGATTTAATATATACATTTATTGATACAAAAATAAGCAACTATATAAGTGATGATTATATGGATTATAGTGTTTTAGCTGCCGTTCATCAAATGATTGAAAAGGGCTATATTGATTTATCTTTAAATGATTTCTATACATATTCTAATTTAGAACTAACACAACTACCAATCACTGAATTATCCATATCAGAATTATTTAGACTTGGTATATATCAATCTGTAAATGGCATGGATTTAACAAGTTTCAAAAATCAATTACTTACATTAAATGCTTCAAATCAATATGAGTTAACAACATATTTACAAGCATATCATTTATTTGGTGGAGTTGAAAGTAATCTAGCTACTATTTTAATGGATGATCCAATTGGAGACCCTGATTTTGCTGGTATGGCACTTCTCGCTCTAGATAGATATTCTCACTTAGAAGGTATCGATACCTATATAACTAGTGTTACAGATTATATTAAAGGTTCTCTTTCTTCAACTGGTATAACATCTTGGGGAAACTCAAATTCAGCTTCTACTGCTACAGTTATTTTTGGATTAGTTGCTCAAGGTATTAATCCACAGGCAGAAGACTACCAAGTAGACGGAAAAGGCTTAATTGATATGTTAATGGCTTATGAAGTCGATTATAATTTCAAATGGTTGCTTGGTGATGCTAATGCTGATTTAATGTTTTCTACACCTCAAGCGTTTGCTGCATTAGTCGCATATAAACTCTCAAGAGATGTATATGGATTTACTCCAACCAATCTATATTCATTTGTAATTCCTGAATAAAAATAAAAATAGGAGGACTAAAATGAAACCTTTATACTTAAAAATCTTTTTAACCATTGCTGTCCTTCTTTTAGGTTATGTCATTATTGAATTTGTTTTTAATAGAGATGTAATTATTTATGATGGCGAAGTAGAACTTACCATTATAGATGAATCTGGTATAACAGTTTTTGAACAAGTGGTTTATTATGAGAAAGATCAAACATTTTTTGATATTTTGAATGATAAATTTGATTTAACATGTGCAAATAGATCTTATCAAGAAGATCCTACTTGTAGTTATGAATTCAAACTTTTCAGTCAAAATCATCATGTCATTTTGGGAATCAAAAATGAATCTTTTGAAATTATGACTGATTGGCAAAATACCTTTTTAAATATTGAGATTTATGATGGAACAAATTACGTTGATTCTACTGTGGGTGTTGATGGCATTAGTTTAAATGATATCGATAAAATTAGAATCATCGTGGATAAGGTGGGGTCATAATATGAAATTAACTCAAAAAAGCACTTTAAAAGATATGACTATTATCGTTGTTTTAGCTTCCATATTATTCGTCCAACAAATAGCTTTATCATTTATTCCGAATGTTTCATTTTCTGTTTTATTAGTCGTTTTATATACAAAAATATTGGGCTTTAAAAAGACATCTTTAATCATAATTATACATGTGATGGCCGTAAATTTATTATCACCAATGGGACCAGTCGTTCCTACACTTATACCTGCAATGTTTATTGCCTGGATGTTGATACCCATCTTATTAACTACTGTTCTTAAAAGATTAGAATCAGCTGTTTGGCTATCAATATTCGGTCTAGCTTTTGGATTTATCTATGGCTGGGTTTATATTCCATTTACTGTTTGGTTTATCGGAACTCCATTCTTACCTTATTTGATCTGGGATATACCATTCGAAATTATCATGGGCATCTCTAATATGATATCGATATTATGGTTATATGATCCACTTAAAAAAGCCATGAAAGATCAGTTAAAACTTACATTTGAAATATAAATATCAAGCAAAATAAAAAAGATGAATTTAGACTGAACCCCGTTTAGTAGACACTACAAAAAAAGAGGGTTAATAACAAAATAAGAAACATTTCCATATAATAGGTTTATGGAGGTGTTTTTTATATGGCAAAGAAAGGACAAACATTTAATCGATATGATTTGGATTTTAAGTTGAAGATTGTCAAAGAAAAGCAAGCAGGAGCAAGCTACACATTTTTAGAACGGAAATATGATATCCCTTGGCGCACGATAGCAAACTGGGTATATATGATTAAACATGATGGAGGGTTAGAAATCAAACCTCGAGGTCAAGGAAACAAGAAAGATATTGATTATAAGGAACGATATGAAATCTTAAAAAAGTTCCAGGACTTCTTGGTTACCAGCGAACAAAAGAAAAAATAAACTTCATCAACAAATACCGAGAGGTCCATAGGGTTACACTCATGTGTGAAGTATTGAGAATGAGTCCGAAGACATACTATAAGTATCGATATGTGAAAGATAAGGACTACGATATTTACAAATTGATTAGAAGTGTATTCAAACAAAGTCTAAATACCTATGGTTATCGTAGAATCACAGATGAGCTCAATGATAAGGGTTATCAAGTTAACCACAAGAAAGTAGCAAGAAGCATGTACAAATACGGAATAAAGCCTTTTTATGTGAAGACGATACCTAATTATAAACGCTTATATAT